>JAMOPE010000285.1 GCA_027064785.1 Geobacteraceae bacterium | reverse complement strand
GCTTTGCGCCACCCTCTCCCCGAGGGAGAGGGAAAGATTTTGGTGATTAGGGACTTTCAGTCCCGACTCAAACCCATGCACTTTCAGTGCATGGTGGTTTATTGCAGTCAAAAGCCCTCCGGAATTTCCGAAGGGCTTTTGGTTAATTATCTTTATGATTTAGTCTAAAAATCAGTGGCGGAACTGGTTAAACAGGTGAGCATTAATAAGCAGGTGTGCTCCAATACTCACAGCATAGCCAAGGGCAACAGCCCAGGTCCATTTCATGTGTGCGCCAAAAGTATAAATACCGCGGGCAGATCCCATTAGGGCAACACCGGCAGCGGAACCAATTGACAGAAGACTACCACCAACACCAGCGGTGAGAGTGACCAGCAACCATTGGCCGTGAGACATATGGGGGTCCATGGTGAGGACTGCAAACATAACAGGAATGTTATCAACAATCGCGGAAAGGATACCAACCAGTACGTTCGCCCATGTTGGTCCAAGGCCAATGTACATTGCTTCAGAGGTCATGGCCAGATAGCCGAATTGACCAAGTCCGCCAACACAGAGGATAACGCCGTAGAAGAATAACAGGGTGTCCCACTCTGCCCGGGCAATCTTGCGGAACAGGTCAAATCCGGTTGATTCTCCGTGGACCTGGTCAGCAGGAACCTGGTGCTCATCCGGGTTGTGTCCGGTCATATCGAGAGGATGATCGCCGGTTCCGAGACGTTGTTCAGTTTTCTTCAACCAGTAGGAGAAGAATCCAAGGTAGCCGAGACCAAGCATCATGCCGGCTGCCGGTGGAAGGTTAAGAACCTGGTGAAACAATACGGCCGTTACGATGGTGCAGAGAAATAGAAACATGACACGTCTTGCGCCCAGTTTCATACTAATGGATTCCCCTTTTGCGTCAGGACGTTCTTTTGCAACGGCGAAGCTCATAATGACAGCAGGGACCAGCCAGTTAAGCAATGCCGGGACAAACAGGTCAAAAAATTCAGCAAAAGAGACGACACCCTTCTGCCAGACCATCAGTGTGGTGATATCACCAAAGGGGGAGAACGCACCGCCGGCATTCGCACCAACAACAATGTTGATACATGCGACGACGAGGAATTTTTTGTTATCACCGGCGACTGCCATGGCAACGGCACCCATCAACAGGGCTGTTGTCAGGTTGTCAGCAACGGGTGAGATGATAAAAGCGAGGAAACCGGTCACCCAGAAAACGGTTCGCAGGGTAAACCCACGACTGACCAGCCAGGAGCGTAGTGCCTGGAAGACATTTCGCTCGTCCATTGCGTTGATATAGGTCATTGCGGTCAACAGGAATAGGAGCAGCTCGGCATATTCAAGCAGATTGCCGCGAATAGCGTGTTCGGCGGCTTCAGGTTGTCCCAGACTTGTGTAGGCAACAGCGACCAGAATCCAGATAATTCCAGCCGCAAAGATAACCGGCTTACTTTTTCGCATATGGATTTTTTCTTCCATAATAACGAGACTGTATGCACCGATGAACAGGAGGAGGGCGATAATCCCGTACAGTGATCCGGTCATATGCATGACATGTTCTCCCTCTTCACTGCTGGCAAAGGTGGGAATAGCCGTGGCAAAGAGGATGAGGGTACTCATGATGCAATACTTAACCCATGAGTTTCCTTGTTTTAGGAATGACAGCTTGTTGCTGTACCGGGGGGATGTTTCGGCATTCATGACATTGGACTCCAAAAAAAGGTGTTAACATCTAAAACGGCAAATTAAGTGGATTGCCACCATTACAGGTTAAAACTTCACATAAGTAGCATGAGTCTTTCTCATGGTCAAACAGAAACTCGATACTTTTTTTGTCCGCTAAATAATCACTTAATCGGCCTTAGATGACAGTGTGTCGATGGCGGAATTAAGCTTCCCGATCAATTCGTCACTGACTGCATGCCCGCACATGAGGTAGCGGAAGTTACCGTGGGGAATTTCGTCGAGGGAAATCTGGGCAAATGATGTTGGAGGTCGTTTTACCGAGGCAATCATCTGTTGCACCTCTTCGGGTGCAACCAGCATATAGGTCACTTTTCCGGTATCGATAGCGTGGAGAAGTGCCGCCTGTGATCCCGAGTAAAAAGAGCTGGCAGGTGAATATTCCTCCATTAGGTGGTCGACATAAGATCCATAGGAAAAAGAACTCATGCGGGCCATAATCAAACTGTTGTCGGCAAATATCTCTGCCAGTGTGTGATATTTTTTAAACTTGGCTTTGTTCTGTTTTGCTGTCAATAACACTAAAGGGCGGTTCTGATAGATTGGCTTGGTGAACTTTGCAAAGACTTCACGTTCCGGTTTTTTGAACCAGCCGATGGAACAATGGGGGAGGTTGGCGTGTTTGAGGATGAAGATGATTTTATTGGGCTTCAATGAAATAAAGCGCGCATCAACGTCAGCTGTTTGCAGAATCTTCTTTGTTTTTTCGACAAGAAAGCCCCTGGCTTCTCCCGTTTTGGTTGTCAGGTAATAGGGGGGACGCTCAAAGTAAGAGACGGTTAGCTGATCGGCTGCAACCGTGGCGGGAAACGATAGAGCGAGGATCAGATAGATACAGGTTCGACAAAAATACTGCATTCATCCTTTTTATAAGAAAATTCTAAAAAATACAACATAAAAAGGGACCAATCTTTTCAGATGGTCCCTTTGAACAGCACTCCTGATTTGTTTTGGGTGCTGGAATTTTCTAGAATCCAAATTGGAAGACCAGTTGAGGGATACCGAAAACAACCGGAGGTCTAACATAATATGGCTGCACGGCATAGTAAGGACGCTGTCTCTGGTGCCGCACCTGACGTTTGACACGACGGAGCTCCTGTCGGGTTTCACGTAACTCTCTCCTGAGTTGCCGCTTTTCGTGTTTCCGGTGGTGTTTGTTACAATAATTTGGTTGCCGGTCTCCATGCCGGACATGAACCGAATAAGAGTAGCTGTGATCCGTCCAGCCACGGTATGAATCGCGCTGCCCGCGATGGTGGTGACCGTGTGCCGATGCCAGAATTGGCGTTACTATCAAAATGAATCCTGCTGCTAAAATGGTCAAAGCTGTTTTCATATCGTCCTCCATCCGCTTGCCAGGGGTGAACACTCTGTTCTGTGTCGGTGTGTTGACGATAGCGGATTGAGAGATATGAAACATTCGACATCGACCCGAATTTCTCCGGATATCTAGTTGAAATAGAGTTATTTCAGCGGATTAGGATTTGGATGTCGATTGAAAAAATCGATGATTTGTCAGGATGAATTCGGAGAGGTTGGGCTTTCGCCCTTCCCTTGAGAGGCGGCGGCGGGGTCATTGCCCAGGGTGATTACCCTTCCAACTTGAGGATTGTCTCCCATTCGACTGCTGTGAGCTGCATGATTGAAAGGCGATTTCCTTTACGAACCAGTTGCATATTCTCCAGAGCATCACATTCTTTGAGCTCTGTCAGCGGGATAACCCGACGGGTGTGACGGATATACTTGATATCGACCATAAACCAGCGGGGATTTTGTGGGTCACTTTTGGGGTCAAAGTATTTACTTTGCGGGTCAAATGCCGTGTGATCCGGGTAGCTTTCCCGCACAACTTCCATGATCCCGACAATTCCGGGAACCTTACAGTTTGAATGGTAGAAAAAGACCTGATCTCCGATTTTCATCTGATCCCGCATCATATTTCGCGCCTGATAATTACGTACCCCGTCCCAATGCTCGGTTTGGTTCGGCATCTGCTCAAGATCGTCGATGCTGAAGGCGTTGGGTTCCGATTTCATAATCCAATAATTCATGAACACTCTCCTATTGTTTCGGGAAGGGAGATTATACCCGGACTTGTCGACATAAAAAAAGGGGCAAGCGCCAAATAACGCCTGCCCCTTGATTTTTAGATCCGTAGATCTGGATATTAACCGCAGGTTGCCGGTGATGGGGAATCGGCAGCACTGTTAAACAGGAACTGGTTGATGTCTTTCAGATCTTTTTTCTTGGTTTTGGTCATGACATCACCTGGGTGCTTTTTAGCTTTCTTCTTGAAGTAGCGATCCCACTGAGACATGGTCTTGGACATCGGGGTCAGTTCGCCGCCTTCGCCACCGGCATCGTGACAGACTTTACAGTTCTTTTTGAACAGGTGCTTCCCTTTACGGGCATTTCCACCTTCAATTGCAATAGCACTGGTGACAGTGAAAGCAGAAAGAACCAATGTGACGATCAAAAACATTTTCCAGTTCATACCTCTTCTCCTTTTGTTGGATTAGATTGTTAATGAGGGTACCCGATTGTACCCGTAGAAAACTTTCTCCCAAGTGTTTAACTTAACTTAAATTTACCGAACTATTGAATCAACGTCATTCGACATCGAGGGGTATCTCACCGGATATCGGGTTGATTTCGTGTATTTTCAAGTGGTTAGGGAAGAAAAAGAATCTGCCTCATTTCCGTTTTCGCCGGCCTTTTTTCTCCTGGCTGGCTTTAAGAAGGTCCCCTAACGTCCCCAGTCCTGCTGATGCGACGGGTTGATCGGTGTAGGTGGTCTCTTCCGATTCATCCTGGTGTCCCGCGAGTGCCAGAGAGATACGTCTTTCGTCCTGATCAATCTTTTCAACAACAACTTGCAGTTGCTGACCAACGCTGACGACATCCTGCGGATGACGAATCCGTTTTCCTTCTCCGAGCTTTGAGATATGGAGCAATCCATCAATCCCCTCCTCTAACGTGACGAAAGCACCAAACTGGGCAAGGCGACTGATTTTTCCGGGGTACTGCTGCCCAACCTTGTAGATAGAACCAACCTTGTTCCACGGATCAGCCTGAGTATCGCGCAAGCTGAAAGAAAACTTGTTGTTGTCCCAGTCAATCCGTTTGACGGCAACCTCAAGTTCCTGACCAGGACTGAGAACCTCTTCAATATTTTCAACCCGACCATAGCTGATCTCAGAAATTGGCAGGAGCCCTTCAATTCCACCAATATCGAGGAATGCACCAAAGTCACGGATATTGGTGATTGTTCCTTTGACGACCATCCCTTCCTTCAGCGTTTCCCGCAGACCGACGCGCAACTGCTCACGCTCTTCATCCAGAATTGCCCGGTGGGAAACAACGATGTTTCTCCCCCGCTCAGTGAATTGGGTAATTTTGAACGATAGACTTTGCCCGATCAGATCGGCAGGTTCGGTTTGACGTAACCCCGTCTGGGAGAAAGGACAGAAAGCACGGACATTGCCCGCCAGCTTAACTTCGAATCCACCTTTGATCTCTTTTTCGATGGTTCCATCGACGGGAATTCCGCTCTGATAAGCATTTTCAAGCTGTTCGGTTCCGGAGCCGCTGCCACCGATCTTGGTGGTAAAGCGCAGTTCACCGCCAGCCCGCGAAAGGAAATAGGCAGAGATGACATCGCCGACCTCGTACTGAATGTCTCCATCGCCATTTAGCAGTTCAGCGCTGGAGAGAACTCCTTCACCTTTTTGCCCAACGTCGAGAAATGTCCAGTCCTTGCCAATCTGCAGGATTGTTGCTTCAATTTTTTTGCCGGGCTCAAGTTGCTGGCCGACATTTTCGAGACTGGCTTCAAACATCGAGGCAAAATCTTCGCCGTCTTCGTTCATGTCATCATCGATAAACGAATCATCATTCATATATATCTATCTCCAGAAGTATTTTTGCAGAGCAGAGATTAACCGGTTTTTCACTGGGTGTAAATGGGGGAATCTCGATTGTGAAATTTCTTGCAGCTGTTATCGTTAAAAGAGAAGGAGGAAATATGAAGCCGACAAGCTGGATTGAAAGCCTTAATTGCGCTATCGAAGGGATTTTATGGGCGGCAAAGAGTGAACGTCATGTCCGTTATCACCTTGTCGCGGCTTTGGCGGTTATTTTTCTCGCGCTGTTCTTCAGGGTGTCTGCGGTTGAATTTTTCCTGCTGGTTCTGGCGGCGGTTCTCGTTATTTTTGCCGAACTGATGAATACAGCGATCGAAACCGTTGTCGATTTGATCACCGATGATTATCACGAGCTGGCAAAGCGGGCGAAAGATATTTCTGCAGGAGCTGTGCTGGTGACCAGCATTGGGGCGATTGTCCTTGGCTATCTGGTTCTCTCCGGCTATATCTTTCCATTGTTTGACAGTCAGCCAACTCTGGGACGGGTTCCGCAGGGGGGCGTCCCGGTGGGTGCACTATTGATGGTTGTGATTCTGGTGGTCTTGCTGAAATCACATTTTAATCGCGGTACCCCGTTACACGGCGGTGTCCCCAGTGGTCATGCTGCGGTCGCTTTTTCGATTGCTGTTTCAACATTTTTATATGGAGAGAGTTTTCTGATCGGGGTGCTGGTGCTGCTGCTGGCATTGCTGGTGAGTCAGAGCCGTTTGCTGATGAAAATCCATACTCCCCGCGAAGTTTTTCTCGGTGCAGTTCTCGGGACCGTTGTCACGCTGCTGGCTTTTCTAATTTTTTCGTAGTTGTTCTTACAGTGGTGGATAGGCAAACTTTTCTTCTTCGGTTTTTGACAGAATTGTTGATTTGTTTTGCCGGGCAGCGGCATCAGCCAGATTAAGTTCACCAGGAGGGACGGCCTGCTGGATTCCCGCCAGACTGAATCGACTGGCAGCATTCCACAACATCCAGCCGTGACTGCCGGTTGCGTCGCTGGCATTAATCTGGGACTGGATCGCTGCGGCATCAAACCGCCGCCGATCAAAAGCATAATCTCTGAATGCCTGCAACCATGGACGGAAACGAATCGTAGGTAAACCGCTCAACTCGCTTGCCCGTTGCAGAGAGTGGGCGATAATTTCATAAGGGTGCTTGACCGGATTTTTGTAGCCGGGGATCCCATAGGGAAACCCTGACGGATAGAGCATCGGTGAAAGATAATCGACATAGCGGGCCAGGTCGACCAAGCGTTGACCAATTTTCTGATCCTTATGTTTCCAGCAGATATAACCAAAAATATTGGCCGAAATCATCACCGGATAATCGGCGAGTTGCTGACGGGCACGCTGCAGAAAACCATTGATGGCAGCGACGCGGTTTTCGCCGGTATTTTCGCGTAAAAACATCAGGTCCGATTTTGCCGGGAAGCGGATGTAGTCAAACTGGATTTCATCAAACCCGAGTGCAGCTGCTTGTTTGGCAATTGCAATATTATAATCCCAAACTTCGGGATTATACGGATCGACCCAGCTGATTTTTTCCCGGTCTTTCCACAGATAGCCGTCGAGGGTATGAATCGCGAGATCACGCCGATTCCTCGCCAGGTGATCATCCTTGAAAACAACAACCCGACCAATCGTGTAGATTCTCTGCTGTTTAAGCTCGGCAAGGAAATCAGGCAGATCTTTCAGCGTCCTGACGTGTTGAGCACCAATGGCTGTTGCTAATGGTAAATTACTGCGGAATGCAATGTCTCCCCGTGAGGACTTCAGGTCGATGACCAGAGCATTCATCCCGGTTTCTGCGATCAGTTGTTCAAGCTGGTTGCGTCGTTTACGGCTGTCGGCGGCCCAGTATGACAGGTAGAGAGCCTTTGGAATAAATGGCTGTAGAGAGAGATCGAGTGTGGGAGTGACGGTGACTTTTTGCGGCAGGTAACCCGCTTTACGGATAACGACAGTTGTCGCATCGGTTGCCAGAGAGAATTGACCGTCCTGATTGCTGTTGGTTGAAGCATCAACACTGTGAATTTCAACCTCTGTCAGCAACACACCTGTTTGCTGATCCCGGACTGTACCCGAGACTGTTTCGGGCTGTGCCACGGCATAACCGGGGAGACAGAAGAGAAGGAAAATAATCAGGAGTTGGTGGAAAATGGTCACGTATGGACTCCCAGCAGCGTTGATATGATAGTAAGAAACAGTCTAAATGAAAGACCTCAAATAATAAAGAAATAAATTTGAAATTATTCATATTTTACTCATGGTCGGATCTTCATTTCTTTACTTTGTCGCTCAGACAGCGGTAAACTCCCCTACCTTTCAGAATAAGGACGAATTAATGCCGCAACCGGTAAGCCACCAATTTGAACAACTCACCCCCGATTTTCTTATGGATGCGGTTGAATCGCAGGGTTATCGCTGTGACTGCCGGATTCTTACCCTCAACAGTTATGAAAATCGTGTTTATCAAGTGGGGATTGAAGACAGTGAACCACTGATCGCCAAGTTCTATCGCCCTGAACGCTGGTCGGACGAGCAGATTCAGGAGGAACACGATTTCACCCGTGATCTGGCAGCACAAGAACTCCCCGTTGTTGCTCCGTTACCCGATGGCGACGGTGAAACGTTACGTCATTATCAGGGATTTCGGTTTAGTTTGTCGCCGCGCAGAGGAGGCTACGCCCCTGAACTTGATAATCTGGAACATTTACTGATTATCGGGCGGCTGCTGTCGCGGATTCACTCCCTTGGAGCCAGTCGTCCTTTTGTGACCCGCCCAAAACTTGATAGCCGCAGCTTTGGTTATGAGTGTGTTGAGTTTATTTCTGAGAAGTTTATCCCGATAGAATACCGCGAATCGTATCAGTCGCTGACCCGTGATCTATTGCAGATGATTGATGAACGCTTTGTCCGTGTTGGTGCAATAACCAATATTCGTGTTCACGGCGATTGTCACAGCGGTAATATGTTGTGGCGGGACGGGGCACCCCATTTTGTCGATTTTGATGACAGCCGGATGGCCCCGGCGATTCAGGACTTATGGAT
This sequence comes from Geobacteraceae bacterium, assembly GCA_027064785.1. GTDB lineage: Bacteria > Desulfobacterota > Desulfuromonadia > Desulfuromonadales > Geopsychrobacteraceae > Desulfuromusa. The sequence continues at coordinate 1,529 of JAMOPE010000285.1, read as the reverse complement.
GCTGCTGTCTGGTTCTGAAGACCAGCAACGGCGCCAGCTCGATAAAATTTTTGAGGGTTATTATCAGTTCTACGATTTCAATCCGGCTGAATTGCAGTTGATTGAGCCCCTCCGCACTCTGCGGATGCTCCACTACTCTGCCTGGCTTGCCCGCCGCTGGGATGACCCTGCCTTTCCGCGAACATTCCCGTGGTTTAACTCTATGCAGTACTGGGGGGAACATATTCTTGAATTACGCGAACAGATGGCGGCATTGCAGGAACCGGCGTTGCAGTTATAACCACGTGATGTGTAACCAAAATAAAGTTTATTACCACTGGGACACAGGGTCACTGAGAAGAACAAGTATAGCGTTATGTTTTATTCAGCCGTGGTGGGTTGAAACTTTCATGCCCAATCCCGACCATTTTATAAATCAGACATCCAAAAAATCGAGATGCAAATCGCCGAGTCCGACAATCAAAAATCTGTCGAGAAGTTGGGGCTTCCCGAGGATGGTGTTGAGTAGTTCGTTAGCCATGTATCCAGCGATAATTGCTGCTCCGGGGCCGTTGACGGGGATCTCTCCGCGGGGTTGTTGAACTCCGGTGAAGATATCTGCCAGAGGTTGCGATGTCCCCTTTTGCAGGGTTATCACCTGCCCTTGGTTTGCCTCGATCCCACCATGCACGAGGTAGGTCTCGTCGGGGAGGTTTGCTTCCAGATGGAAACGGCTGACATAGTTATCAAGGCAATCGGCGACAGTTGAAATTTCGGTAGGGCAGATAAATGACGGGTCGATTTGTTGCTCAAGTAGATTGATTTTAACCCTGCTATTGATGCGGCGTAGTTGCCGCTCTGCGATCTGAAGTTTGGAGCGACCAATATCGGCTTCGCAGTAAAGAAGCTGCCGGTTCAGATCGGGCCAGTCAACCCGACCATGATCGACCAGTGTCAGCTGACCGACCCCGGCTCTGGTCAGCAGTTCGGCAACAGCAGCACCCAACCCGCCGACTCCGGCGATCAGAACCGCAGCCCCTTCCAGTTTTTCTTGCGATTCTTTCCCCCACAGAGCGATCTGGCGATTGTAGCGGTCGGCCATCACCATGTTTCAGCCCCCAGCTCCGGGTGGGAAGAAGGCAACAACATCACCGTCCTTAACTGGAGTTTGGAGTTTCTTCAAGTGGTGAATATTGCGCCGATTGACCATGATGATGGTGCCGAGGAGCAGCTTTCCCTGATCATCGAGAAGTTTGTGGATAAATGGGGTTGGTATCTGTTTCTGGACCCGGTGGATGAGTTGCCCGACGGTTTCATCGCCTATGGCGGGCAACTCAACTTTTTCCTGCTTTAAGAGAAGCCGGATTAAACTATAAAATTGAACCGTGATCATCGTTTATTCCAGCCGCAGTAACGCCTGTGAATAATTCGCTGTACCATTTAGCAGTTCTTTTCCGGGGAAAAGACTGCGGGTGCTAATTAACTGGTAATAGAGGCCCGAATCGTTGGTTTCACCAATCAGGGTTGCGCCAACGACCCGCTGCTGTTCA
>JAMOPE010000284.1 GCA_027064785.1 Geobacteraceae bacterium | reverse complement strand
TGGACGTGGCGGGCCGACAGCTCCACCGGAATCTGCCGATCTGTCGCTTCAAAACGGGTCATCACTTTAGCAACGACCTCGTCAACCAGTCGGTTATCCATACTCTCTCCGCGTTGCCCTTTCGCCCCGTCAGCGACCAGCATCATCACATAAATCACACTGCTCAAGCGGTTCAGTGCCTGCAGGATATCTGGCTGTTCAACCGTTTCACCGTGAGTAAACGCTGTCACCGCTGCCAATTCAACCCGTCGAATCAACGTCCGTAAGCGGTTGAGCGACAAAACTTCCGGGCTCAGTTCGGCACTGAGATCAAGGTGCCCGATACCAAAATACTTCTGAGGCGTATGGGAACGTTCTCTGATCTCAGCTTCACTCCAACCGAGAAAGTTGCATGGCTCAAGTTCCTTACCGGTCACTTCGGCCTTCAGAATCTCCTGCGCCCGGCGAAACAGATCTTCCAGCTGTTTGCTCAGAGAACCATTGCCCCGTTGTTCCTCATACTGCTGTTGTAACAGCACCTCAGCCTGAAAGTTGTCAATCAGACCACGGAAAATAATCCGCGGATGATCCTTCGGCACCAGTTGACGACCGATCAGATGGGTCATATGCTCCGGCTTCACCGGATAGTTTTGACCATCCTCAACCGCGATATAACCTGCCCCGGTCGTCTCTTTTACCTTAACAACCGAAATCTTGCGGTCGTTGAGAAACTGTGCTGCCGCCGGAGTCAGCAGCTGACTCTCAGTCAGAGTAAAAGTCTCGGGAAGCCCTTTGAGAAATTGTGTCCTCAATAAAGCTTCCGTGATGACTTTTTCGATCATTTATTTTCCCTGACTGGGGAGAATCAGTTCAACTTCATCATGAGGCCGTGGAATCACATGGACACTGACCACTTCACCAACTTTGGCAGCCGCTGCCGCACCGGCATCGGTCGCTGCTTTGACCGCACCGACATCGCCACGCACCAGAATTGCTACCAAACCGGTACCGACCTGAGTCTTACCGACAAGAGTGACATTTGCTGCCTTGACCATTGCGTCTGCTGCTTCGAGAGCTGCAACAAAACCACGGGTTTCCACCATTCCCAATGCACTTAAAACCGCCATTGTTTCTCCTTTTTCAAACCTTTATCCCGCCATTGAGATAAACTTTTATATTCTGCCTTCTTTTAAAAAACATGCGACTGTTCGGCACCATTCCGGACGGACCTGCAATTCGTAGATCAAGGGTGTTTGTCGCCATGGATGGCGGCAACAAACCCCATGGACGGGTTTATGTGTCCCTTGATATGCGGATTGCATCTCCATCATCTCTGAGCAGAGACAATTACTCTTTTATCTTCGGCAGAATAATTTCAACTTCGTCATGAGGGCGTGGAATCACGTGGACGCTGACCACTTCACCAACTTTGGCAGCAGCAGCCGCGCCAGCATCCGTTGCCGCTTTGACGGCACCGACATCGCCACGCACCAGGATTGCCACCAGACCGCTACCGACCTGAGTCTTACCGACCAGAGTGACGTTCGCTGCCTTGACCATTGCATCAGCAGCTTCGAGGGCTGCGACAAAACCGCGGGTCTCTACCATTCCGATTGCACTTGATGTTGCCATTGTTTTCTCCTTTTCCGTTATTGGATCGTGTGTGAGTTTAAAACTGCTTTTTCAGTCATTATCAAACTTCCGCTGGAACATAATTCATTTTCTTCAATTGTTCGACAACCAAAGCACTGATCTTATCGATATCAATGCTGGTTGTTGTTTTTTGTGGAACCGCCTGATCAAGCCCGTAGGCGATAGAACGGATATTAAACAGATGCTGTGTCCCGACATTATCAGAGGTCGAACTGCCACCAACCGGGCCACAGCCCAGCGTCAGGGAGGGATCAAGATTTGTCGTACTGCCAACGGCACCCAGAGAGGATGGCGTATTCACCAGCAGCCGCGATACCGGCATGTTCAAACCGAAATGGCGGATAATCTCTTCGTTATTGGAATGGAGCGACAGAGAATGACCAAGTCCTCCATTTTTCAACAGCCGTAAACACAAATCGGCGGCGGCATGCCAGTCCTTGACACTGTAAAAGCCCATCAGTCCTGTTAATTTTTCGTACGAAAAAGGATAACCGGGGCCAACACCTTTTTCTTCATACAGCAACAGTCGCGTTCCTGCCGGAACCTCGATCCCCGCCATCTTTGCCAGCTCACTGGCAGGCTTACCGACAATCGCTGCATTCATCCCCCCTTTCGGGCTCTTCATGATGACTTTGACCTTCTCTGCCGCCTCACCTTCGAGGAAATAACCTCCCTGTGAGACAAACGCCCGCTTGACCTGTTCGACAATTGCATCTTCGGTGACGATGGCCTGCTCCGAAGAGCAGACAGTTCCGTAATCAAACGTTTTCCCTGTCATAACCCGCTTAACCGCCGCGTCAATATCGGCACTCTTCTCGATAAAGACCGGGACGTTACCCGGGCCGACACCCAGAGCGGGAGTTCCTGAACTGTATGCCGCCTTGACCATCGCCGGGCCGCCCGTTGCCAGAATCAGATCGGCCTGTTTCATCAGCTCGGCAGTCCCCTCAAGGGTCGGGATCTCAATCATGCTTATCAGATCTGCGGGAATATTCAGTTCCTTGAGAACCTGACGGATAATTTCAACTGTCCGGCCGATACACCGCAAGGCACTGGGATGAGGGCTGAACACCACACCGTTGCCTGCCTTGAGCGAAATCAACGTTTTATAAATTGTTGTTGAGGTCGGATTGGTCGATGGGATCAACGCCGCAATAATTCCGGCAGGAACCGCCACCTTGGTGATTTTACTCTCCCGCCCCTCATCAATCACCCCGATGGTTTTCAGCGGTTGAATCCGCTTGAACAGCTTATCTGAAGCCAGAAGGTTCTTTTTGGTTTTATCCTCGGCATTCCCAAAACCGGTTTCTTCAACCGCCATCGTCGCCAGATCCTTTGCCATCGCCGTCATCACTTTTGAAATCGCCTGAACGGCCTGATCGACCTGCTGCTGATTCAAACGGGCAAACTCCTGTTGTGCCGCCCGCGCTCTGCTGACCAGATCTCTCGCTTCCTGAATCGAGGCTAAATCACGATCCGCCATATTATCTACTCCTTCTCGTTCCGGTAATAACTGGTGATTGCTGCGATCAGATCGTCTTTACGTGCCGACCGGATCTGTTGCCGATTAAGGGTCAGTCCCGGCATCAACCGTGCGACCTCACGCAATTTAATCACCCGCATGCCATCAAGCTCTTCCTGACTCAGCTGCGGAATCTTCTTCCGGCGTGAATTGCTTCGGCGTTTGCGTGGCTCCGCTGAACTGCGGCGTGAGACCGACTTTTCTGGTGGTGCTGTCTTTTGCCGACCCTTCTTTCTCGACTCGGCGACAATCAGATCAAGCCCTTCCGCAGTCCGGGCAATTACTGTCTGCCACTTGAGGTCACCAACCTGCTGTGCGGCAGCACATCCCGCTTCAACGGCAACTTTGACCGAACTGACATCGCCCGCCAGCAGAACTGAAACCAGCCCGGAACCGACATAGCGGCAACCCAGCAATCGGACTTCCGCTGTTTTCAATGCCGCATCAGCCCCTGCCAGAGCAGCGACATAACCAACTGTTTCAAAACTTCCCAGCGACTCGTTTACCTTCATATCAATACCCCTTCGGGTTATCTGCGACAGCCTGAACGGCTTCGGCAAAAGCATCACAGGCCGCCTGACACGACGACTGGCTGCCACTCAACAGGCCGCCACCAAAGTTGGTTTCGGATGGTGGACCATAAAAAGCGACCATTTCAACATCAGCGGCTTTCAGTGCCGCATCGAGGGCAACAACGGCCTCAATCGGCGGGGCGATCAGGTATGCCAGCGAAGCCCCTTCTGGAATCCCGGCAAGCTCCGAAAGATAATTCCCCGTTCGGGAGACACAGTGGGCGTAGTAAGCAATAGAATCATCTTCGTTGGCACTGATAAACGTCCCATCGTTTTCAATAAAACTAATGGCGGCATCAAGTCCGCTGCGAACCTCCGCTGGAGTCGGCCCAGCAAGAATACCGATAAACTCTCCCGCCAGTTTGGTATTGGCGTTAGCGGCACCGGCATAAAATGATTTGGCGTAGACAACATCGACCTGAGCCTTTTTCGTTGCCTCATCAAGGGCAGTGTACCCGACGTCATCGCAATCAACTGTCAACAACCCAAGGCTCTGCTGTTCGGCTGTCAACGTGAACTCCTTCGCCAGTGCCGGACTGACTCGCGGAATCATCCGCACACTCAGAACCGCGGCCCGTAGAGCATCACCTTTCATCGTCAGTCCTCCGATTCAAAACAGTCCCGAAACTCATTTCTTCAGCTCCAAGCCGCTGGCTTTCTGCTCAAGCATCATTTTGATGACATCGGCGATATGAGCCCCCGCCTCGACTGCCGGAGTCCCGCCACGATGAATATTGGACAGCACCGTCCGATTCGCTTCGGGCATTCCACCGTGGGCATTGTAGGCCATATAGCAGCTCATGCTCTCTGCTGTCGCCAGACCCGGACGCTCACCAATCAAGGCAACCGTGACTTCGGGATGGAGAACATCAGCAATGGCATCCATTGCCGGAACCCGACCATAACGGAGGAAAAATGGTGCCCCCACCTCAATACCATGCCCCTTCAATCCCTGCTCCATCGCCAGAAATGTATCGCGGGCATTTTTTTCAACAGCCGTAGAACTCAAGCCATCGGTGACATAAATCTGAACCTTTGCCCGTTCATTACAGTTTTTTTTCAGCAGGGCAATATTCTCATCGTCCAGTTCACGTCCCAGATCGGGGCGGGTCAGAAACTGATCTTTGTCAGTACACTTCGTTTTTACCTCGAAAAGCCCCCACTCTTTGAGAAAATCGCTGGAAACATCATTGAACACCGCGTCCTGAGCAATGGCATGATCAGCACGGAAGCGGAGGAAAGCACTGGTTTTATAACGGGAACCGCTCCTCCAGATCCCGATTCGCGAAACAGTTGCATCTTTGTAATTGAGATAAGCATCACGATTGGCCGGCTCAGGAACCAGCAACTGCTTCTTAAGATCCTCAGTCGTCAGATCGACTAATGGGCTATCATCAACCGCAGCAACCTCACCCTGTGCTGATGAAGCTGGTACGTCATGACCCATTTCTGCCAGAACTTCAGCAATGATCTTTTTAATATTTATTTCACTCTCCACCACAACCTCTTTTCTCCGTTATTCTGGAAATTTCAGTCCGGATATCAACCAAAGAAGATTGATGCGTCCCCCGCAATCCGACTCAGGCGACCATTTTCATAGATTCCCATCTTTTCCAGCCAGGCGGCAAACGCAGGAATCGGTTTTTTTCCCAGCAGCTCACGCAATGCTGATGCTTCGTGATAACCGAGAGACTGGTAGTTGAGCATGATGTCGTCCCCCTGCGGGACAGTAATCAGATAATTACAACCGGCCGAAGTCAGGAGAACTGCAAGGTTTTCAATGTCGTTCTGGTCGGCTTTCATATGGTTGGTGTAACAGGCATCGACACCCATTGAAATCCCCGACAATTTCCCCATAAACAGATCTTCCAACCCGGCCCGGATCACCTGACGGCTGTCATAAAGATATTCGGGGCCGATAAAGCCGACAACGGTGTTGACCAGAAACGGATTATAATGGCGGGCAAAGCCGTAACAGCGTGCCTCCATTGTCACCTGATCGACACCATGGTGAGCATCGGATGAAAGTTCCGCCCCCTGCCCCGTTTCGAAGTACATAACATTGGGGCCGGTCGCGGTCCCTTCCTTCAGCATCAGATCGTGCGCTTCAGCCAGAACCGAAGCACTCAAACCAAAAGCGGTGTTTCCCTTTTCACTCCCGGCGATACTCTGAAAAATCATATCGGCAGGAGCACCCTTCTGCACCGCCTCCATCTGGGTCGTCACATGGCCGAGAACACAGTTCTGGGTCGGGATCTGATAGGTTTCCTTGATCTCCTGAAACATTTTGAGAATATTCGATAATGACTCAACGGTATCATTGACCGGATTCAAGCCGATCAGGGCATCGCCGGAACCGTAGCTTAACCCCTCAAATGTCGAGATGCGGATACCATCAAGATCATCAGTGGTATGGTTCGGTTGCAGCCGAAACGCCAGCACCCCCTCTTCACCAATGGTGGTATTACAGTGGGCAATTATTTTAATTTTTCGGGCGGCATAGATCAGATCGAGATTCGACATCAACTTCGCCACGGCAGCGACCATTTCGGCAGTCAAACCGTGAGATGCACGGGAAATATCGTCACCACTAGTTTCGTGACACAACAGCCACTCACGAAACTCACCAACCGTCAGATTTTTCAACTCAGCGTAGATTTTTTCGTTGACCCGATCCTGATCAAGTCGGGTGACCTCATCCTGTTCGTAGGGGACCGCCGGATTATTGCGGATCTCGGCCAGAGTGACCCCCGCCAGAACTTCCTTGGCGGCGATCATTTCAGTCACAGTTGCAGCAGCCAAACCAGCCAGCCGGTCTCCCGACTTTTCTTCGTTGGCCTTTGCCATCACCTCATTGAGGTCTTTGAATTCGTACATTACTCCGGACAGTACTGTTTTCAATCTCATAGTCGTCCTTCACCCCACGATTAATAATTAAACACCAGTGTCTTAACGATCACCGGAACCACATTTCCTGCAGCAAGTTCATGACCAATATCAATGTAGTCGCCATTGGCAACCCTGATCGTATCGATACAGATCACATCTTTAGCAAACCCGAGGCGATTGCGTAACGTCTGCCCCAATACTTTCGCCAGATCACGCTCAATCACAACAATCAGGGGGCAGGTTTTACACAATACTTCTTCCATCCCCTGAACAATTGCTTCGGCCAACACTCGAACCTCATCAAAACCGAGATTTTCCGGGCCTTTGAAAGCCAAGGCTAGATTCTGTTTTTCTCCATCCAGGTTGAACCACTGCACCTTTTTACGAATCGCATCGCCCCACGCATCGAGCGGCAAAGCTTCATCTTCAGTTGACAGTTTCAGCACCGGAATATTTTGTAACGGCAACACCCCCGGAGCGACTGTAATCGTACTGCCACTGATATTGGTTGTATGTGACCCGGCCCCGACAACTGTTGCCCTGATCGTTTCAATCGCAGTGAGGGTCTGAATATTCTGCATCAATTTTGACCCGGTGATGGCTTCTCCCAGCAGTTTTCCAATATCACCATACTGCAATGGATCACTGTTACCACAACTGAAAAGGCAGTCAGCAACCCCACCGGAGAAAGAGACGTAGTCGATTTTATAGTCACGACGCAGATCGTGATCAGTCAGCAGCATCGCCAACTCTGATGTTGCGGGAACCAGCCCCAGAACTTCTTCAAGGATTCCCACCATCCGCCGGACAATAGCATCTACAACCGTCTGGTCGTAGCGTTGCCCGGTTGCGATATTGAGATTCAGTGCCCGGGCCAATGAAGCAACTTTGTCGGCAACATAATCAATCGTGCCCTGGTTATTAAAGCGAATCAGCCGCCCACCGATATCGAGGCAGGCGGTATCAATCACTTCTCCATTTTTGAAGACAGCAATATTGGTCGTTCCGCCACCGACATCGAGGTTGACTACGGTCGCCCCGCGTTTTTTCGACTCCACACCAGCCCCGGCACCCTTTCCGGCAATAATTCCTTCGAGAGTTGGCCCGGCCGTCGCAACGACAAATTCACCCGCCAAACCACTCAAAGCCCGGAGAACCGCTTCAGCATTCTGTTTGCGAGCAGCCTCACCGGTAATAATCACAGCCCCCGTCTGCACCTGCTGCGGCGTTATCCCTGCTGCCTGATACTCCCGTTCAATTAACGAACGAATACTGTGATCGTCAATCTCATTCTGAGAGCGTAGCGGGGTAAAATGGATTGCACTGCGATAGATGACCTCTTTATCGATAATCTCAATCCGTGGGACCGTCACCAAGGAAGCAGTATTCTCCAGCGTCAGCTGGCTGAAGACCAACTGAGTTGTCGTTGTCCCGATGTCGATACCGACGCTGAGAACCTGTTCTCTCACAACAATCCCTATTGATAAAAAAAGCCCGAGGTGACACCTGAAAAGTGCAACTCAGGCTTCGATGCCTTCACACATACACCGTTGCATGTGAAATCTTTGGTTCCAATCTCCCGGCACAACAAAGCTGAAGCTACATTGTTTCAGCAGATCGGGAATTCAGTGGAAAATCGAACAGAACCTTAGTTCCGGTCTGACTCGATTCTGTCGAAAAATTACCTTTAAGCTTCTCGGTGACAATCCGTTTAACAATTTGCAAACCAAGCTTGTTTGTCGCTTCAGAATCGAACTTAAAACCGATCCCATCATCAATGACGGAGATATTTGAGTACATTGCTCCGTTGCAAATCTCAATATCAATCGTTCCCGAATCCCGCCCGACAAACGCATATTTCAAACAATTCTGAGTGATCTCGTTAACCACCAGCGCAATCGAAGTCGCCATATCAGAATCACAGAAGAAGGTATCACCCTTCAAATTGATAGTGATTCCTTTCTTTGCCAACAGTCCGTGCTTTATCGTGTTGGACTTGATTTTTTCGAGCATCGTCATGATGTCAACATCATCTTTACACTCTTCCGCCAATATTTCGTGCGTGGCGGCAATACTGAGAACCTGACTGATGCTTTCGTTAAACGCTGCCTTGGCCAACGGATCATCGACCCGACGCCATTGCAGCTTAAGCAGACTGGCAATCGTCTGCAGGTTGTTCTTGACCCGGTGGTGAATCTCGCTGATTGCAACCGTCTTCAACACCAGTTCTTTTTCTTTATTCTTCACCTCGGTCACATCATTGATCAGCATGACGACCCCGGTGAAATTCTCGTTCTTGTTCTTCACATAGGTGTATTTGATATGGAAAATATAGTTGCCGATTTCCATATCGGTGAGGACCACCTGTTTACGAGTCAGGATCTCCTCAAACTTCACACCATGAAAGGTCATATTAGAAAAACTGAGTCCTTCCAGCGGTTCAATATAACCAAGGTTCCGATAAATTGTTTCAGCAACCGGATTTGCGTAAGTACATACCCCGGAGCGGCTGAAAATCAAAATGCCGTCGGTCACATGATACGGCAGACTGTTATCTCCCGATGTCACCACCGCACCCCGTTCGATCAATTGTCCCGTGGTCTGGGTCAGAACCGATAATTTCTTTTCAGCCCGGACACTTTCGGTGACATCTTTCTCGGCAATCAGCGCTCCAATGACATCACCGGCACTGTTTTTAAGCGGGGCAACGCTCTGACGGACACTTTTATCCTCCTGCGTCACCCCGCTCATATCCATCGTCGACATACCGACTTCAAGAGTTCTGATAACCGCAGGCTCTTTACTGCGACGGGCAAACTTACCGACCACTGAACCGGAATAGAGCGATTTGACACTGGTCGGCCGGGCTTGTGCAACAACCACTGCAACATCAGGATCTCTGGTGCCGCAATCGATAAAGATATCGGCCCCCATCAGCTCCGCGATACTATCGAGACACTCAGCATTTTTGCGGATAACCTCAATATCAGCTTCAGCAATATCAGCATGTTGCCGGCACAGGGTAACGAGCCTCGATTCCTCAGCCACTATTCAACAAAATAGCGCTGGCGATATCCTTCATCGGGCGCCCCTTATCCATACTGAGTTTACGGATTTTTTTGTAGGCATCGTCTTCGCACAGTTTCTCCTGTGCCATCAGCAATCCCTTTGCCCTTTCGATCAGTTTTCGACCTTCGAGTTCATCCTGAACCTTGCGGATATCGGCACGCATCTGATCCATCTCAATCCCCTTGGCAATCGCAACTTCCACCATCGGCAGCAGCGATTCCTCCGAAACCGGTTTCACCAGATACCCTTCAACCCCGACAGCTTTGGCCTGTTCAACAAACTCTTTTCCACTGTACGCCGTCAGCAGAAGAATGCTCCCCGCCAGCTTCTCCTCTTTAATCAGCTGAGCCGCCTTCAAACCATCAATCAAAGGCATCTTGATGTCGAGGAGAACCAGATCGGGAGAATGAGTCCGACAGAGATCGAGGGCGTCAAAACCATCCCCTGCCTCACCGACAACATCGTAGCCGGCGCCGACCAGTATTTCGTACATATTCAGCCGGGTAATCGGCTCATCATCTGCTATGACAATCTTATACGTCATTCAACTCTTCCCGGAAAAAGCACGTTTCAG
>JAMOPE010000283.1 GCA_027064785.1 Geobacteraceae bacterium | reverse complement strand
AACTGTTTTTTCGTTACCGACAACCAGAGTGTGCCCGGCATTGTTTCCCCCCTGAAAACGGACAACCTGCTGAGAATACTCCGTATAAATATCGACAACTTTCCCCTTACCTTCATCGCCCCACTGGGCACCGACGATAACTACGTTGGCCATAACTCTATATTGCTCCATGTTACGCCGACGACCGGATGTCATCGGCTGTTAAAATTTATAGTTGTTCCCCAAACAGATGATTACATCACAGAGAAAAATCATCCCGATCAAGTTGCTGCCACGAGACGGATCGACTCTCTCCATCACCCAGAGAAATCAGTTCAACATCCTGATTTTCACCGGCAACCACGGCCATGAAACGATAATTCATCTGCCGGGCGTACTCAAGGGCTTCGCTCTGAGGACGATTAATAATATCACGCGCCACAGAATACCCTTGGTTCCGCAGTTTACACGCCAGTTGCTGCGCTGTCCGCAAGTTTTCACCCGTCGAAAAAATCAACAGATCACAACTTGGCGCCACCTGCTGATCAAGAACTTTATCGAGAGCAAATAATAAGTGTAACAGACTGAACGTAAATCCGGTGGCTGGAGCAGAAAAATCGTATTTTTCTGTCAGATTATTATAACGCCCGCCACTGCAGACCGTCTGACCGATCCCCGAAAGGAACCCCTGAAACGTAATCCCGGTATGATAATTCAATCCACGCAGCTCACCCAGGTCGAGGGTAACATGATCGAGGACACCGTAAACATCAAGAACGTCGAGAACCTGAGCCAGGCTGTCGAGGGCCTTACGGGAGCGTTCATTACTCACCGAAGCCTCGGCACGATCCAGAACTTCCCGGCCGCCATAAAGACGCGGCAATGACAAAATCTCTTCACAGGTGCTGTCTTTCAGCTCGCTCTTTTCAAGCAGCAGCTTGAGTTCGGAACTGTCTTTACGCAAAATGGAATCGGCAACCTGTCCAGCCAAGCGGGGATCAAGGGGCAAGCCATCCATGACACCGCGGAAGAACTCAACCTGACCGATATCGATGGTGAACTCTTCAGCCCCGACTGCTGCTAATGCTTCAACTGCCATCGCGATCATTTCGGCATCGGCTTCAGGGCTGTCGAGACCGATCAGCTCCACCCCCGACTGAAAAATATCACGATCTTTGCCTGCCTGCTGCTCAGTATGGCGTAACACCCGACCGCTGTAACACAACCGCAATGGCAGCGGCAGTTCACTCATCCGAGTTGCTGCGATTCGGGCAATCTGAGGAGTCATATCGGGGGGGAAAGCCAACATGCGGCCACTCTGACGATCATCGAACCGGAACATCCGGTCACGAAGCTCATCACCCAGCCCCCGCTCAAGAACATCGAGGAATTCGAGCTGCGGAGTCATCACCGGACGGAAGCCCCAGGCGGTATAAACCTGCTGTAACTGCTGTTGCAGATACTCGACTTTCGCAGCTTTCAGCGGAAGAAAATCACGCACCCCTTTGGGCAGGTCGGTTTCAGCGGATGAATCGGAAAAACGCATTTATTTTATCTCCGCCCGGCAGAATGGTTGCCCTCCTGACCAGGGATTTAAAGTGAAAAAATTTGGTTGGGGATATACACCCAACCAAACGCGGTAATTTAGCAACAGTTACAAGTTTATGTCAAGCAAGCGAAAGGTCATATCACGTTCTAATTTGACCATATACAGACCATAAAAGATCACTCTCCCTCCCATTTCTGACAAAAACAGTTGACTTTATTTTGTCCAGACAGTTTATTCATCTGGATAAATAGTAGCTATCATAAATTGAGTATGGGAGAAACAATGAAAAAACTATTTGGAATTTTACTATTGATATTGCTTATGGCCAGCAGCAATGTGTCCGCAGAAGATGTCACCACCGTCAAAGCCAAAGATTCTGATATTAGCGACAATCTTGATCTGGAAGCTGTGGCATCGGTATTTGGTGAGGCAAAAGATCTGGAAGAATTTGAAAAAAAGCTCAATGATCCAAAAACTCAGATTTCGAATCTCGACCTAAATGAAGATGGGGAAGTTGATTACCTCAGAGTAACAGAGACGTCCAAGGGCGATACACACCTGGTCACCATTCAGGCAGTTATTGGAAAAGATCAGTATCAGGATGTAGCAACGATTGATGTTGAAAAAAAAGGGAAGGATGAAACTCAGGTTCAAGTCGTTGGGGATGTCTATATGTACGGCCCTGGCTACATAGTAGAACCGGTCTATGTACATCCCCCGGTAATTTTTGTATTTTTTTGGGGCCCGCTATATCACCCATGGCATTCACCATTTTACTGGGGATATTACCCCCCCTACTACCGTCCGTGGCACCCCTACCCTCGACATCGTTATAGAACAAATGTCAATGTTCATATCAATGTTAATAATTCATATAGCTATACCAGCGTGAGAAAAAGCAAAACGTCTATCGAGCTACAAAAAAAATCGAGACGTAATGATTTCGGAGCCAAAAATCCAGATAAGTCATTTTCTAAAAGGAATGGTGGGATTAAAAACAAACAAGAATTAAACAAGAAGAGAGAGACCCCCGAGAGCAACAAACCTAAAGCGAATGATGTCAAAAAACCAACGGCCAATGAAAACAAAAAAACAACCGGCAAGCAGGTTCAAAAAGACTGGAAACCGGTCTCTGAGAAAGCTGGTGCAGCAAGCAGGGATAAGAATGATAAAGTTTCTACCCCCTCGAAAAAAGCAACCTCAAAACCGACACCCAGCAGAACAAAGACAAATGTAAAACCAAGCACGGGAAGGTCAAAACAACAAATTGGCAGACCTTCTCCATCAAGCAGGTCCAAAAGACGTTAGATAGGGGGCTCTAAGTCATTTCAACACAGCTAACATAGACACTTTTAAGAAGGCGTCTGTTAATTTTATTGAGTGAGATTAAATATATGCCAAAAATTAATAACAAGAACCTGTCCCTATTGCGACTTATCATTTTTTCCGGGCTCTGTGGCCTCCTGATCATGTTTCAGGCGGGTTGTTCTCTCATCCAGCCCCCTGATATTTTAGAAGAGAAAACCCTCACTTATCATCCTGGTAAATTTGTCTGGCATGATCTGGTGACCAGCGATGTTGCAACAGCCAAATCTTTTTATGGTCCGCTATTCAGTTGGACATTTGAGCAACGTGGTCGATATACAATCGTGAGGCTCAATGATAAGCGGATTGGCGGGATTCTAGATATTCAGCCAGTGACACCTGAGCGTCATGCTGCACGCTGGATTTCATCCCTGTCTGTTTCCGATGTCGATCAAGCGGTAAGTGTCGTTTTAAAAAATGGGGGCAAAATCCATAAGGGGCCAGAAAACATACTGGATCGTGGACGAGTTGCTTTGGTCAGTGATCCACAAGGGGCACAACTATCTTTGATTCATACAAAAAATGGCGATCTAAGCGATGGGCCTATTGCAGAAGGCTTCTGGCTCTGGCATGAACTGTGGACCAACAACCCGGAGAGTTCTGTCAATTTCTACCAGGAACTTGCAGAGTACTCCGCCGTTGAAGAGTTGGACTCTTATTTAATTCTAAAAGCTGGGGATAAATGGCGTGCTGGAATCCGTAATCTGTTTAACCAGGCTCTGGAACAAAGATGGGTTCCGGTTATCAAAGTAAATGATGTCCAAGCAATATCGGTCTTGGCAAAACAGCTGGGCGGCAAGATTATAATCGAAGCTGAAAACCCAGACTATGCTGATCAAGTCGCCTTATTGGCTGATCCATCCGGAGCCCTTTTTATGATTCAAGAGTGGTCAGGAATCGATACTTTGAAGGGGAATAAAAAATAATGAGCACTTACAAAAGGTTAACATTTATCGTTGTAACCGGAGCTATTCTCATGTTGACAGGTTGCTCTGGAGCAACCCATTCGACGATCTATTACGAAGGATACTACGATCCATATCCGTACTGGGGATACGGTAATGATACGACAGTTATTATTGATTTGCCCGACAGAAAACCGGAACGCCCAACAAGACCACCAGGGATAAATCCACCGGGAGGCAGCCGACCGAAGCTTCCGCCAAAAAGACGGTAAATTGACCAATTATTTTTTCTACCAATGATCTGAGATATATTCAGCAGCTTCTTTAACATTCAATTCTTTAGTTCCGGCATCTGCTCGCAGGAAAAATTTTGTTTCTTTTCCAGCTTCAAGGAAAACTGCTTTTTGAGATTTTGAGACTAGGACATGACAGATGTCCTGGTTTTCAATTTTGTGGAACAAAATTGTCACTCGTGCACATTGTGGTATTCTTTAGAGTGAAAATTTAATGGTTCAATTGAAAACAGCCGGGAACAGGACGTCATGGAATTTACTTTCACATTTGTAGAAGTTTTTGCCATCACATTATACCTTATCGGTCCACTACTTTTGTTCATGTTTACGGTGATAGCAATTCTTGGATATGCTGTTGGTCGCATGGAAAATTGGTCGCTACTCGATTCAATCTACTATACATTTATAACGGCAACCACCGTAGGATATGGAGATTTCCGTCCGCAAAAACGACTTTCAAAATGTGCTGCTATCCTCATAGTACTCATTGGGCTCGTGTGTACGGGTATCATTGTTGCGGCGGGTCTTAAAGCGGTAGAAGCGGCGTTTGCTGCCAACTATGATATTGAACAACTTATTAGAAATATCAAAATGCGCTTAGCGGGGTAATTTGTAATTTCTACCAGAACTTGTACAGGAAGAAAAAACTATGCCCATTCAAACAATCCGTGATTTTTTAAAACTTGAATCCGCCAGTGGGCTTTTGCTGATCGGCTCCATGGTTCTAGCATTGATTTGCGCCAATACCCCTCTATCATCACTTTATGGGGTGTTTCTCGACACACACGTTGCCGTCCACATCGGGGCATTTGTCCTCGCTAAACCATTATTGCTGTGGATCAACGATGGATTGATGGCCATCTTCTTCTTGCTGGTTGGGTTGGAGGTCAAGCGCGAAGTTCTAGTGGGAGAACTTTCAAGTATCCCACAAGTTGCTCTTCCGGGGGTTGCTGCCATCGGTGGAATGGTTGTTCCGGCACTAATTTATGTCTGGTTTAATTGGTCCGATGCAACGGCCATAAAGGGTTGGGCAATTCCGACCGCGACCGACATCGCTTTTGCATTAGGTGTTATGGCTCTCCTCGGCGACCGCGTTCCCCAGGCCCTCAAACTATTCCTGCTAACACTCGCCATCATAGACGATCTAGCTGCTATCGTCATTATTGCCCTTTTCTACACTAATCAACTTGCGATAACATCATTACTACTTGCCACCGGAGCAATTATTGCCCTCATCATCATGAATCGATTTGGAGTCACTCGAATCGCAGCCTATATGGTGGTCGGCGTGTTTTTTTGGATCTGTGTCCTCAAATCTGGGGTCCATGCTACCTTGGCCGGTGTTATTCTTGCTTTTACCATCCCACTCACCACCAAAGGACAACCGGGTCATTCACCCGCACAAGATCTTGAGCACAACTTACACCCCTGGGTTGCTTTCGCTATTCTCCCCATCTTTGCCTTTGCCAATGCTGGCATTTCATTTGTCGGAATGACACCTATGGCTCTGATGGCCCCACTTCCATTAGGAATTTCCATCGGCCTTTTTGTCGGAAAACCACTCGGAATTATTGGATTTTCATGGGCTGCCGTAAAATTGAAAATCGCCCAGCTTCCAAGTGATGTTAATTGGAGGGCATTCTACGGCATGGCGGCCCTCTGTGGCATTGGGTTCACTATGAGTTTGTTTATATCGACCCTTGCCCTCGTAGGAGTTTCATATGAAGTTGGTGCAGCTGCGCGGCTGGGCATATTAATCGGATCACTGTTCTCGGCACTGATCGGTTATTTTCTTCTGCGTCAAACACCACAATGCAAGCACTCTAAGAACAACGACTAATTGGTATTAGACCGATTGAACACCTATGCACTATGAAAAGTCCCCTTTCCCCGAAGGAGAAGGGAGCAACATTGATTTCGTTTATCACTTTTGATCTCGTAGATAGTTGATCAACATCCGCACGCCAAATCCGGTGCCCCCTTTGGGTTGTCCCGCCTTTCCCTGCTCTGCCCACGCCATTCCTGCAATATCGAGATGAGCCCATTTATACTGGGCAGCGAAAGCTTGCAGAAACGCAGCAGCAGTGATTGTTCCAGCAGCGCGACCGCCGGTATTTTTCACATCGGCAAAATCGCTCTTGATCTGCCCAACGTACTCTTCCCACAGGGGTAGTTGCCAAAGCCGCTCACCACTGCGCTCCCCGGCTTTCAGCAATTGACGGATCAGGCCGTCGTGGTTACCGAGAACGGCTGCTGCCTGATTGCCTAAGGCGATAATGCAGGCCCCCGTCAAGGTCGCCAGATCGATCACATAGCGCGGATTGTAACGCGCGACATAAGTCAGTGCATCGGCAAGAATCAACCGCCCTTCGGCATCGGTATTGAGAACTTCGATGGTCTTTCCCGACAGTGAGGTGAGGATATCGCCGGGACGAATTGCCGTTCCCGAAGGCATATTTTCGACCGCCGGAACCACCCCAAGCAGATTGACCGGGAGCTTCAGTTGTGCCGCCGCCTGCAGCGTCCCCAGAACAGCAGCCGCTCCCCCCATATCCATCTTCATTTCATCCATTTTTTCGCCCGGTTTCAGCGAAATACCACCCGAATCAAAAACAACCCCCTTACCTACCAGCGCGATCGGCTGTTCATTTTCACTGCCACCGCGATATTCCAGCACGATCAGATACGGATCACGCTCACTGCCCTGTGCGACACCGAGCATAGCACCAAAACCCTGCCGCTCCAGCTCACGCCGATCAAGCAGCTTTGCTGTGATCCCCACTTGCTCTGCCATTGCGACCGCCTGCATTGCCAAATATTCAGGAGATTTCAGATTACCCGGTGCGTTGACCAGATCACGAGCGAAACAGACCCCGCCAGTGATTGCTTCGGCAGCGGCAATTGCCTCTTTTGCAGCAGCAGGATTGCCGTCAGCAATCAGCAGTCCAACCTGAGCAAGAGCAGCAGGCTGACCCGGCTTATCTTTTGGCAGATAACGGTCGTAGTGATAATCAGCCAGCAACAAGCCTTCAGCAATGGTCTGAACCCTCTCAGCAAGGTCGGTTTTTTTCAGGGGAATTTGTGGAAAATCCAACAGAAAACTGCCGAGCTGTTTTTTGGCCAGATATTGGGCAGTACTACTGGTGACCTGACGGAGTGCCCGCAGAGAAAAATCGGCTTCTTTGCCTAAACCAACAAGGAGAATTCGCTCGGCAACGGTTTCTGATCCACCGTGAAGAAGGAGAAATTCTCCTTTTGCACCAGTGAACTCTTTGCTCCGCGTTGCCCGGTTGAAAGTTCCGGCAACCTGCTGATCGAGTTGGGTCAGTTGTTCTGATTTCAGCTTTCCGCTGAAGAGACCCAGAACCAGACAGGGGGATTTTTGTTTTAAAGCGTTGCCCTTTTTGACGGTTATTTTCATATTAAATTCCTAAAAAGTAAGTATTCTGGGGACATGTACTTTGTTACGTGTCCCCAGAATACGATTTAACCAACTTATCCAATGCAGCAGCAACTTCTTTTGTCGCTGCCTCAACTGTCTCCAGCTCAATCTCGACCCGTCGCTCCGGCAGGGTATGCATGTAAAGGGGATCGTAGTAGCGAACCATCAGCTCCCGGACCAGCTTACCCCACTGGCCACTGTCGAGCAGCTCGAGAAATTCAGTAACAACTTTGCCACCCAGTCGCTCTTTGAGAGCGTTAATTGGTTTTTCAAACTGCGCTTTCAGCTGATCGAGAGCGGGGTAGTCTTCAAGAATGATTTGTGTCCGCACATCAAGGGATGCCGTAATCCATAAGCTGGTCTGGGTCTGCATCGCCCGGTGAAAAGATTTTGGGACAATGACACGGCCGATATGGAGACTTTCTCCTTCGGTGACCAGATACGGGCTCTCCCGCAACTCATCCAGCCGCGCCCAGAGAAGGGCTTCAAACTGCTTCTGTGACGGTTGCGGCTCCAGCCCTAACGCACCAAAGGCACTGCCCCGGTGATTTGCCAACCCTTCGAGATCGACAACCGGGTAGCCCATCTCGGTCAGCTGTTGCAGCACTCGGGTTTTCCCGGTTCCCGTCAATCCCCGCAAAACAAAAACCGGTGGCCATTGCTGTTGCTCAAAATAATCGAGAACCTTACGCCGGAAGCCTTTGTGACCACCCAGCAGTTGCCTGGCCGGAATTCCCGCCAGGTTCATAAACGATGTCATAGCCAGCGAGCGCATTCCACCACGCCAGCAAAAGACAATCACCGGGCCGGGATGCCCTTTCCGTAATTCTTCGACCTGATCCATCAATTGAGGAATTTTCGGTGCAACCAGTCGCACCCCCAGCTTGCGAGCATCCTTCTTTCCCTGCTGCTTGAACACTGTACCAACTTCGATCCGCTCTTCATTACTGAAGATCGGGAGGTTCACCGCACCAGGGATCGTCGTCTCGGCAAACTCCGCCGGAGTCCGCACATCGATAATTAAGGTCCCTTTGCGCTGCTGTTCCAGAGCCTGTTCAAGCTCGATTGTTTCCTGCATCTAGTCATCCAGTCAAAAAACAAAAAGTGTTCCCTCTCCTCGGAGGAGAGGGTCAGGGTGAGGGGAAGAACTACCAGTATTTCGGTTCTTGCCACAACCCCCCTCATCCGGCTTGCAGCCACCTTCTCCCTGAGGGAGGAGGAATGACAACACCAAACGTTGGTTTTACACCAATAACACCGCCTGCACAATATCGTGAGGAAAGAAAAGTAAAAAACAGGTTGACCGCCACACCCAATTCGGCTACTGTCGGCAACCGTTGTCGCGGGATGGAGCAGTCTGGTAGCTCGTCGGGCTCATAACCCGAAGGTCGGGGGTTCAAATCCCTCTCCCGCAACCAAAAAATATCAAAGGAGATCGCCGCAAGGTGGTCTCCTTTTTTGTTGACTGAATCTAAAGAGAGACAAAATGGCTGCCACATCGTACACTTCCACCAAGTCTACCGTCGTTTGAACCGTTAACCATAGAGTCAAAACATCGCATGATGACATTTTCAAGCCTTGGGCTATCAAAAACCTTACTTCGCACACTTGATGAAATCGGCTACACCACCCCCACGCCGATCCAGACCAAAGCGATCCCGGTAGTTCTCTCCGGCAGAGATGTCATGGCAGCAGCACAGACCGGTACCGGGAAGACAGCCAGTTTCACCCTGCCGATGCTGCAAAAACTCGACAACGGCAACAAAGTTAAAGCAAATCATATCCGCACTTTGATCCTGACGCCGACCCGTGAACTGGCGATGCAAATTGCCGAGAGTGTTGCCACCTACGGCAAACACCTGCCATTGACGTCGTGTGTTGTCTACGGTGGAGTCAAAATTAATCCGCAGATGATGAAACTCCGTAGCGGGGTTGATGTGCTGGTCGCGACACCGGGGCGGTTACTTGACCTGTTCGAGAAGAATGCGGTGAAATTTTCGCAGCTAAAAATACTGGTATTGGATGAAGCCGATCGAATGCTCGATATGGGCTTCAGCGATGAAATCGGCAAAATCCTTGCTTTGCTGCCGAACAAGCGGCAGAATTTGCTCTTCTCGGCAACCTTTTCTGACGATATCCGTAAGCTCACCAGTGGTCTGCTGAGAACCCCAGTGAGAATCGAGGTCAACTCGCGCAACTCAGCGGCAAAAAGTGTCAAACAATGGGTCTACGAGGTCGACAAAAGTAAAAAAGCGGCTCTCCTCAGCCACTTGATCCGCAGTAGAGATTGGTCCCAAGTGTTGGTTTTTGCCCGCACCAAAAATGGCGTGGATCAATTGGTACGGCACCTGAAAAGCGAAAATATTTCTGCCGTAGCAATCCATGGGGATAAAAGTCAGGGGCTGCGAAGCCGTGCCATTGCCGACTTCAAAGCGAACAAAACCCGGATACTGGTCGCTACCGACATTGCCGCACGCGGTCTTGACATCAATGAACTGCCACACGTGATTAATTTTGATCTTCCCAAAATCCCCGGAGATTACATTCACCGGATTGGACGAACCGGTCGCGCCAGTTCACAAGGTGAAGGGATCTCGCTGGTCAGTGCCGATGAGGTCAAGTTACTCAGTGCAATTGAAACCCTGATCCGGCAAACTCTGGTCCGCGAAGTCGAGACCGGGTTTATCCCGAAGCACAAAGTTCCGTTGACCCGGCAAATGAAGGTTCGGCCTAAAAAAACGAAGAAGTCAAAACA
>JAMOPE010000282.1 GCA_027064785.1 Geobacteraceae bacterium | reverse complement strand
ACAGGTTCAGTTTTTTCGCCATGATATCTTAGTTGATCCTCCATTTTATCGGGCTGATCTGATTTTATGCCGCAACTTGCTGATTTATTTTTCACGACCACAACAGCAGAAGATTTTTGAGCTATTAGCGACGGCACTATTGCCGGGTGGTTATCTGATTCTGGGGAGAGCTGAAACACTGGCCCCCGCCTGCCGTGATTTGTTTGTCTGTATTGATCCGGCAGAGCGGATCTACCAGCGGCTGGTATAGTTAAAATTGTCATCATTATTTACAAAATAAAGTAGTTCAGGGGAAGCCATCTGTCGGGTCTGGTACAGAAACCGATATGATCAGCTTGAAGGAGAAAAAGATGCGTGTTGAGATCAGTTATAAATTTGTAATCGGCTTTATCGTCGTTGTCGCTTCGGTGGTTCTACTGAATCTGCTGGTGCCGAGAATGGATGTTCCCGAGTGGACCCATCAGTGGATCACGATTGTCGGGGCATTGCTGGTCGGATTGATTTTCGGCTGGATCTTTTCCAAAGCATTTACGGCCAATTTCAGAATTTTGAATGAAGCTGCTGAACGGTTAAGTGACGGGGACCTGAGCCGCAAGGTGAAACTGCGCAAAGGGGTCTTTTCTGATGAAACAGAAGATCTTGCTAATTCACTGAATCTGGTGGTTGCCAGTTTGCGGAACCTGGTTGGTCAGATCCGCATCAGCTCGGTCAATGTCAATGAACTGTCATTGTCTCAGGCAACAACAGCTGAAGAGATGACGGCAACTGCTCACGAAGTGGCTGGTTCAATTGAACAGATCAGTCGCGGAGCAGAGACCCAGGCCGAAATGGTAGAGCGGGCATCACGGGTTATCCGTGAAATGGCTGAACAGATTGATCTGGTTGCAGCCTCGGCGAGCGACCTTTCCCTCTCAGCGGAAGAGACGACCCTGTCGGCCCGTGAAGGGGAAGGGATGACTGCAACAGCACTTGAAAAGCTCAAGCAGGTTCTCAGTCAGATTGAAGAGAACGGTGCAATGTTTGACTCATTCAGTGATCAGGTGCAGAAGATTGGTTCCATTATCGATGTCATCACTGGAATTGCCCAGAAAACCAACCTGCTTGCCCTTAACGCCACGATTGAAGCTGCGCGGGCCGGCGAATACGGGCATGGTTTTGCGGTGGTTGCCGAGGAGGTCAGTAAACTGGCCGACAGTACCAGTATTTCAGCCGGTGAAATCACCCGGCTGATCGAAAGTACCCGTGAGCAGAGCCTCAAAGTGCAACAATCGATGGCAGAGAGTATCAAGTCTATCGATGCCGGTCGCGAGGCGGTCGATATTACCGACAGTGCTTTTAAGGCGATTATCGCGAAGGCTGAAGCGGCGCAGGTGAAATCAGTCAGTATCTGTACTCTTACCGAACAACAGCGGAGCGGAGCTCATGCGATTGTTTCTGCCGTTGAGGAGATTGCCCGGGTGACCGAGGATAATGCTGCCTCAACGGAAGAGGTCTCAGCGGCAACCGAGGAGCAGACGGCTTCGATGGAAGAGATGACCTTTGCTTCTCAGCGGTTGTCGAAGCTGGCTGATGAGTTACTGGTTTCGGTCAGCCGTTTCAATCTGGGGGTCACTCAGGAGTCGGATCTGGGATGAAACAGTTACTGCCCTTCAACGTTGGTTATGAAACCTACGCTCTTGAGCTGACCGAAGTTCAGGAAGTGGTTGAAAATCAACCGGTTTACGATTTCCCCGGTTCTCCGGATGAAATAGCCGGAGCAATCGGGTTTCATGGTCGGATCGTCCCGGTTATTGATCTGTCGCGGATTCTTGAATTTCCAACGGGAAAAGTAGGATATCGTTTAATTGTTCTGGTGAATGAGCGCGGCCCGGTTGCTTTGGGAGTCGATCAGGTTCAGGCTATCATTACGGTGGAAATTAGCGCGTCGAACCGGATTCAGAACTAT
>JAMOPE010000281.1 GCA_027064785.1 Geobacteraceae bacterium | reverse complement strand
TCTGTTTCCGCTAAAGGAGGAAAAAACGCCTCCTTTAGCGGATTATTTTTAGGCTGGAACCCGTATGAACAGGGCAGTTGCTTTATATGGGACAAGCTCTAAATATTGGCAACGATTATGATTTTTCTGCCGCGATAGTGGCTTCGTTCAACAAACGGATCGGACAGATCATAACTGCAAATAAAGGCTGTCGCGGAAAAGCAATTTTTTTAGAAACGGGACGACCTCAGTATTGTTCAGGGCCATTGGTTGGAACAGAGAAAATTTCCTGACATTCGATCATGGGATAGAGAGTCACCTTTAGAAAATACCTCTCCGAACACAGATCAACTATTACGACAGAAAAAAGCAAAATCAGCCCAAAAACATATTTGCCCCGACCAGAATAGAAACGACTCCGGCAGTTGCAAAAATTCTGCGGACATTTCGTTCATTGTTCAACAATGTCTGATTAATATAAAGGATGATCCCGCCAAAACCGACAAAAACCACCATAACTCCCAGCGTAAATGCGAGGACCAGACTGAAATCGACCTGTTGCCCCTGGATTGCCCCCAGCGTTATCAACATCCCCCGAACACCACCGATTCCCATCAGTGCTCCGATAGTAAATGATGACGTTGTGTCGGTCTTGTCGTGGGCATGTTCTCTGCCAAAATGGAGGTGTAAATGCCCCTGTCCGGCATGATGATGTTTTTTAATATGAATCTTGTCTGTTGCAACCATAAACAGCAAATAACACCCCATCCCCAGAATGACCGTCGAAGAAATCATATCTCCGTAACCGAGCAGAGCATCACTGATCTGGTATATTTCAAGAATTTTGGCGAAGATAAACAGCATACTGCCATGTCCAAGGGCAAACAGAACAGTTATCAACAGCGTCTTTGTTTTGTTTTTACCGATAGAAAAATCGGTAATCGCCGTAAGATGATCGGGGCCAAAGGCATGAAGAACTCCATACCAGAAGACAAGAAACAAACCAATATTTTGCATAGATATCAAATCCTTAAAGGAGATACTGCTTTCTCTTTATCGTCAGATATTTTGAATCATCAATTTTATACGGGTTGAGGCTTATTGAAACCCATCAGGGAACGGTAGTAGCTATCTCCACGATTGTCTGCAAGAATGGAAGAAATATTGCTATCGACTCTGACCTGAGAACGGTAAAGATTGTAGATATAGCCCGAAATACGTGTATCACCAATCAGTTGATAGCCGTTGATCCGGCCATCCACAAGATAAACACGCCGAAATAAATGTTGATTCTGCCATGTCACGGCCTCTCCACTGAAACTGCCGGCAGAAATAATCGGAAACTCAATGTGTTTCTTCAGGACATTGGTATTAATCGAACCGGGATAATGTGCCTCTCCATGGAGAATATGCCGGGCGGCGGTACGTGCCTGAAGCATGGCGTTCGG
Organism: Geobacteraceae bacterium; assembly: GCA_027064785.1. Taxonomy (GTDB): domain Bacteria; phylum Desulfobacterota; class Desulfuromonadia; order Desulfuromonadales; family Geopsychrobacteraceae; genus Desulfuromusa. Next base: position 542 of record JAMOPE010000281.1, on the reverse strand, counting down.
ATAGGTTGCGTATATCCCTTTTTCACCGGTCACGGCATGCGCTGTAACAGCGACGTCGCCGGTTGCATAGATATGCGGGTCGGCCCTCATGGTGTCATCAACCTGAATGCCGTCATCCTGTCCATCCAGAGGTCGGGAATTGGGCGAGACCCCGATAGCAACGATCAGCATTGTTGTCGCCAGAGACTCTCCGGTACTCAATTCAACACCCTCAAGAGCTCTATTTTTTGTTTTGATATCATCAACCATCGCCCGCAGGCGGATATCGATACCGGTTATTTCCTGGAGTTTTTGCGTTGCGAACATGCCCCCGTCTTCATCGGTCATTTGCGAAAGAACGCGAGTATTGCGGTGGACCAGGATCACTTCAAGCCCCCGGTGCCATAATGACAACGCCGCATCGACACCGATAAAGCCACCGCCAAAAACAACCACCCGGCGGACGTCGTTCTCTTTGATATGTTGATCGATCGCCAGCATATCTGTCAGGGTTTTAAAACCAAAAACCCCTGCAGTATCAAGCCATTGAGGGTGTGGATACC
>JAMOPE010000280.1 GCA_027064785.1 Geobacteraceae bacterium | reverse complement strand
CTTGAACTCAGCAGCAGGGATATTTTGCAGGACGCTGGAAGAATCTCCGCCGAAGCAGCTAAACAACACGCTGAAAGCGAGTTTGAAAAATTCCGTATCGTGCAGGACCGACTGTATGAAAGCGACTTTGACCGGGTTGTGAAACAGGTTGAAGAAGAGGCGAAGATGCTGCTGGAAAAGGGCAAAGGGCGGAAGAAATGTAAGCGATCAATAAATCCTATCTTTTAATACGGTTTATTGATAAAAAAACTTTTTTAAAAAAAATCAGCTGATTGTGCTATAAAACAAGGCATGAATAGGCTGACAATCAACACGGAAATTTTTAAAGACCTTGAGAGTCTGATTGCTGTTTTTGAAAAAAGAAAAGGCATATCAATCAGAAATCAGAATACTCAAAGAACAGATTCAATACCTCAAGGACAAGTTGTTTGGCAGGCGGTTAGAAAAAATACATAGAAATGATAACCAGCTTCCATATATTTGATTTTTTAGAGCCTGCTTTGCCTTATGAATCTGAAACTATTGTTATTCCTTCCCATAAACGCAGAAAAAGAGGAAGAAAACCACTTTCGGACAATCTGTCACGGGGTGGATGTAATTCATAACCTGCCCCGTTCAACCATGTGCTCCTGGACCATAAAAGTGGCTGAAGCCTGTAATATTCTGCTTGGTATGTTCAAAGAAGAAATTTTGTCAGGACCATTGATTAATATTGATGAAATCACGGTCCAGGTTTTAAGTAACCTATTCAGGCAAAGCGAGAAACATAATGGCACGTCTTGAAGAACTTAAACGTGGAGCAGTTGTAAAAGGCATCCTTCCGGATGGCTTCGTGACAGTTGTGGATGTCAAGTGGATTGGTTCTGTTGCCATTGAACTTACCTATAAGGACAGCCGAGGCAAGCTGGGAAATGAACTGATTTATCGTGACCGGGAGATTGATCTCGAGATACTGGAGTCCGGTAGACCATGGAGTTTCGACGGTGAACCAGACTTGTTCCGCCTTGTTTCTGAAGCCCACCGGATTCGGTTGGCGTATCTTTTCGATCCACTTCTCGCCGTACATACTTCCTTGGTTGATCCCCTACCACACCAGATCACTGCGGTTTACGAGGATATGCTTTCCAGGCAGCCGCTCCGGTTTCTTCTTGCTGACGATCCTGGAGCGGGAAAAACCATCATGACCGGACTTCTCATAAAGGAGCTGATTGCGCGAGGCGACTTGCAGCGATGTCTGATCGTTTGTCCCGGCAATCTTGTGGAGCAGTGGCAAGACGAGTTGTACCGCCGCTTTCATCTGCCTTTCGAAATTATGACCAACGACAAGTATGAAGCTGCCAGAACGGGTAATTGGTTCAGTGAAAACCCTCTTGCCATTTGCCGCCTTGACAAGCTCAGCCGCAACGAAGATGTCCAGGAAAAACTCAAAACAACAGATTGGGATCTGGTCGTTTGTGATGAGGCCCACAAAATGAGCGCCTCTTTTTGGGGCGGTGAAATTCGCCGGACGAAGCGATATCAGCTTGGGCGACTGTTATCGACACTTACCCGCCATTTCCTTTTGTTGACGGCCACCCCGCACAACGGGAAGGAAGAAGACTTTCAGCTTTTTATGGCCCTTCTGGATGGCGACCGTTTTGAGGGAAAATTTCGCGACGGCGTTCATTCCGTCAATGTTTCCGATCTGATGCGGCGAATGGTCAAGGAAGAATTGCTCAAATTCGACGGCAGACCTCTTTTCCCCGAACGCAAGGCCTATACTGTTGAGTATAGTTTGTCCGATGGTGAAGCAGAGCTTTATGCAAAGGTTACCGACTATGTCCGGGAAGAATTCAATCGGGCCGAGATGCTTGCAAACGATGGACGCAAAGGCACGGTGGGCTTCGCCCTGACCATTCTCCAACGCCGTTTGGCGTCTTCCCCGGAAGCAATATATCAATCTCTTCGTCGCCGCCGGGAACGCCTGGAGAAACGCCTGCGGGAAGAAGAACTCCTGAAGCGGGGCGCTGAAGTCAGTATCGAATGGCGGCAGGAAGTTCCGACCTTGACGGTTGATGACCTGGAGGATCTGGAAGATGCACCGGATGAGGAGGTCGAACGAGCAGAAGAACGTGTCGTCGATTTGGCATCGGCGGCTCGGACTATTGCCGAGTTGAAGGCGGAGATTGCAAGCCTTTCGGAACTTGAAACGCTTGCTTTACGTGTACGGCAGTCGGGTTCCGACTGTAAATGGGATGAGTTGTCACGTCTGCTCCAAAATCAGGCCGAGATGTTTGATGTCCATGGCCATCGCCGCAAACTGATTATTTTCACGGAGCATCGTGATACTCTGAACTACCTGCAGGAGCGAATTGGTTCCCTTCTAGGCCGATCGGAAGCAGTAGTAATTATTCATGGCAGTATGGGCCGGGAGGATCGTCGCAAAGCAGAACAACTGTTTACTCAGGATAAAGATACCGAGGTTCTCATTGCCACCGATGCTGCCGGCGAAGGGATCAACCTGCAAAGGGCGCATCTTATGGTCAATTATGATCTGCCCTGGAACCCCAACCGGCTTGAACAGCGTTTTGGCCGCATCCATCGAATCGGCCAGACGGAGGTATGTCATTGCTGGAACCTTGTCGCCTCCGAAACCCGTGAGGGTGACGTATATCGCCGACTGCTCGAGAAACTGGATGAGGAACGTAAGGCCCTTGGCGGTAAAGTTTTCGATATTCTGGGCAAGCTTACCTTTAATGACAAGCCTCTTAAGGCATTGCTCATTGAGGCAGTCCGTTATGGGGACAGGCCCGAGGTGCGGGCTCGACTGAACGAAGTCGTAGACAAAACCCTTGACAGAGACAAACTTCGGGAACTCATCGAAGAGCATGCCCTGGTACATGATTCCATGGATGCCACGCGCGTGCAACGAATCAGGGAGGAAATGGAACGGGCAGAGGCCCGCAGACTACAACCACACTTTATTGCATCATTCTTCCTTGAAGCTTTCAAGCGCCTTGGCGGAGCAGTACGCGAGCGTGAGCCGAAGCGATATGAGATCACCCATGTTCCGGCTGTTGTTCGGAATCGTGACCGCGCAATCGGCATGCGTGACCCGGTCCTGATACGTTATGAACGGATTACCTTCGAGAAATCGTTCATAAGTATGCCCGGGAAGCCGATGGCCGAGTTTGTTTGTCCCGGCCACCCATTACTGGATGCCACATTGGACCTTATCCTTGAACGTCACCGCGATCTTCTGAAGCAGGGAACAATCCTGATCGACGAGAACGATCCCGGAGATCAGATTCGCGCGCTGGTTTATCTGGAGCACTCCATCCAGGATGCACGGACTGACCGAAGCGGCAATCGCCGGATCGTTTCCCGGCAAGTTCAGTTCGTCGAGGTCACAAAAGACGGGGAAGTGTTTGCCGCAGGATATGCACCCTATCTTGATTATCGGCCTATGACGGCCGCCGAGCGTAAAATGATCGAGCAGATGCCTGATAGTGATTGGTGCAGGCGTGATATTGAATCTCTTGCCATGGATTATGCCGTTACCCATCTGGTTCCCCGGCATCTCGAGGAGGTGAAGTCGCGAAAAGAAGAATTGGTTGACAAGACTATTGCCGCTGTCAAAGAGCGGTTGACGGTGGAAATCAACTACTGGGACCACCGCGCCGAACAACTTAAAATACAGGAACTGGCGGGCAGGATAAATGCCAGAATCAACTCTGCCAAGGCTCGTCAGCGGGCAGACGAGCTTGCAAGCAGGTTACAAAAGCGAATGGAAGAACTTCGGCAGGAGCGAAAGGTTAGCCCTCTTCCACCTAATGTCATTGGCGGCGCGATGATTATCCCTATAGGTCTGCTCCGCCTGTCTGCGTGCGACGCACAGGCAGGCAGTCTCGAGGATGCGGGGACAGAACTGGCTGCGTTTGCCCGTGAGACGAGGGCGGTGGAGCAGGCTGCTATGGCGGCCGTAATGGCTGCCGAACGTGAACTTGGTTTTGAGCCTCGCGATGTTTCAAAAGACAAGTGCGGTTATGACATCGAATCGCGTAATCCCGCGGGTCCGGGTGGCCTTCGCTTTATCGAAGTCAAAGGACGTATCAAGGGTGCCCAAACAGTTACGATCACCAAGAATGAGATTCTCACGGCCCTGAACAAACCTGAACAGTACATACTTGCCATTGTAGAAGTTGACCTGTCTGCCGGTCAGGCAGGCGGCGACCGGCCGACGCCTTGTTATATACGTCAGCCCTTCACGCGTGAACCCGATTTTGGTGTGACCAGCGTCAACTACAAGCTGGAAGATTTACTGACCAGAGGGGGACCACCGCAATGATTGACTTCAAGGAGATTGATCATGACATGCAGTGATAATTTTGTACACGGCAGCCGTTGGTTGAGGGCGGATTTTCACCTGCATACCAAGGCGGACAAGGAGTTTTCATACACAGGTGATTATGACTATTACTATTCTGCTTATGTTGATGCTCTGAAGTCCGCTGGAATCAGCGTCGGGGTCATCACCAACCACAACAAGTTTGATTTGGATGAATTCAAGGTCTTACGAAAAACGGCTCGGAAAAATGGGATTTTTCTGCTTCCCGGGGTGGAACTCTCGGTAAATGACGGAGCTAATGGAATCCATACTCTTGTTGTTTTCAGTGATGATTGGCTGGCGAACGGTCAGGATTATATCAACCAGTTTTTGAGCGTCGCCTTTTCCGGCAAAACCCCCGACGAATACGAAAATGAAAACGGCCGCAGCTCTTTGGCATTGATTGATACTATCAAAAAGCTCGAAGATTATCACAAGGATTTCTTTTTGGTCTTTGCACACGTGGAAGGTAGGAGCGGATTGTGGCACGAGTTGGATGGTGGCCGCCTTCAGGAAATGGGAAAGAATGAGTTTTTCCGACGGAGAACCCTAGCATTTCAGAAGGTCAAAACCCATGATGTACCTGCCCGTAAATGTCGTGTAAAAGTACAGGGATGGCTTGACGATTTCTATCCGGCGGAAGTCGAGGGCTCTGACCCCAAGTCAATCGATCAGATCGGGCAAGGGAAACCCTGTTATTTGAAAATCGGTTATTTTACCTTCGAGGCGGTCAAATATGCACTCCTGGATCATGAACATCGCGTAGCTGACAGGCTGCAAAAATACACGCACTCACATATCCGAACCATCTTTTTTGACGGCGGGGTGCTGGATGGAAAAACGATAAATCTTTCACCGGAACTCAACACGTTTATCGGCATCCGGGGAAGTGGCAAATCCTCCATTCTGGAGGCGATACGCTATGCCCTTGACATTCCTTTTGGTGAAAAGGCTTCCGACAAGGAATACAAAAACCGCCTTGTGGACCATGTGTTGGGCAGTGGCGGAAAGGTAACTGTCGAGGCCGTAGACCGGAGGGGACAACAGTATGAAATCCGGCGTATCAATAGGGAAATGCCGGATGTGTATATCGACGGTGTGCTTCAGCCGGGCATTTCCATTCGGGAAACCATAATACACAAGCCTATATATTTCGGCCAGAAAGACCTTTCCGCCACCGGCGAGGGTTTTGAAAAAGATCTGGTGGAAAAATTGGTTGGTGAAAAACTTGCCGGGATTCGCTCCCGCATCGACGTGCAGCGGCAAAAAGTTGCCGAACTGGTTGGTCGCCTGAAAAAACTGGCGGTCATCGAGGACAAGAAAAAGGAGTATGAGGATAAGAAACGAGATGCGGAATTCCGATTAAAGTTTTACAAAGAACATGGAGTAGAGGAAAAACTCCAAAAACAGGTGGATTTCGACACCGATTCCCGCAAATGCTCACAGATAGTCTCTTTTGTCAGGGGGTATCTTGACGAGCTGGAATCATTTATTGCCCAATATGAAGACGATCTGCACAACCAGCGCATATATACATCAAGACAAAACAAGGAATTTTTTGAAGGATTCTTTGCCATATATGACCAGCTGATCGCATCTTTTGCAAACATCCAAGAGGAGTCTGTTAAAGGCAGAAAGGTGCTGAAGGAACTTGAAGAAAAGGCAGCGGAGTTTGAAAAACTGAAGGAGAGTCTCAAGGAAGAGTTTGCCGGGATCGAACGGAAACTTGCAGAGCAGTTGCGACAATCGGGAGCGCAGGCGATCCGACCGGATGAATTCCGCAAGCTACGCAGGACTGTGGAACAGGCAACACAAATGCTTGAGGTCTTGAGTAAGCAGGATGAGTTACGTAATAGCCTGAAAGATGAGTTGTTGACCGAATTGGCCGCTCTCAATGATCTGTGGCGAAAGGAATACAAACTGATCCTGACTGAACTCGAAAAAGTCAACAGTAGTCGCTCTTCACTGAAGATCAAGGCCGAATTCAAGGGAGACAAATCCGCTTTTGTCGCCTTCATGAAAGATACTTTCAGGGGTAGCCGACTACGGGAAGCGACTTTTTCTGCGCTTGCTGAGGCATTTTCAGATTTCGGAGCCATGTACAAGGATTTTGACAATGCCAAAGAAAAGGTGGGTGCTTTGGCCCAGATTTTTGAGCAATATTTCACAGACAATCTTGCAGCGCTTTTAACCTGGCAGGTACCCAACCGTTTTGTCATCGAATACCGTGGCAAGGAACTCAAATATCATTCGCTGGGACAGCGGGCATCAGCCTTGATTCTATTTGTCCTGAGCCAGCAGGAAAACGATGTTTTCATCATCGATCAGCCGGAAGATGATCTGGACAACCAAACCATTTATGAAGATGTCATAAAGCTTATTCGTACCTTGAAGTCAAAGACCCAGTTTATATTTGCTACTCATAACGCCAATTTTCCCGTGCTCGGTGATGCAGAACAGATAATTTCCTGCTCGTACTCTGATGACTCCATTCAAATGAAAAGCGGCAGTATAGATTGCCCCAAACTACAGCAGGAGGTCGTTGACATCATGGAGGGCGGAGAGGAGGCTTTCCAACAACGTAAAAGGAGATACGAGATATGGAGATCGCGGAACTCTTAGAAATCATTGCCCACGGGGAGGACAGCCGCCACCAGTTCAAGGCCAACGTTACCAACGAGACATCCCTTGCCCGGGAGTTGGTAGCGTTCAGTAATTCCGGAGGCGGGAACCTGTTTATCGGGGTGAGTGATGACGGTACCTTTACTGGCCTGACCAGGGAAGACATGGGGCGTCTGAACCAGCTTGTGTCAAACGCTGCATCTCAACAAGTCAGACCGCCGATTAATCCGCAAACGGAAAATATCGTCACACCGGATGGTCTGGTCATGCGGATTATCGTCCCGGACGGTATCAGCAAACCCTACATGGATAAAGACGGCGTGATCTGGGTGAAGAGCGGGGCGGATAAACGCAAGGCAACTTCCAGGGAGGAAATTCAGCGGCTTTATCAGAGTGCGGGTTTGATCCATGGTGATGAAATCCCTGTTCCCGGTATGACTCTGGCTGATCTCGATATTGATTATTTCAAGCAATTTTTTGAAAAAACCTTTGGTGAACCAATAGAGGAACAGAAACTTTCTTTGCAGGATATTCTGCATAACATGAACCTTATGAAAGATGGGGTTCTGAATGTCAGCGGCGCCTTGCTTTTCGCCAGGAATCCGCATCTCCGGCTACCGGTGTTTACCGTCAAGGCGGTTGCTTTTCCCGGTAACGATATTCACGAGACGACCTATCTGGACAGCAGGGATATTGTGGGGAAACTATCTGATATGTTTTATCAGAGCATGAGCTTTGTTATCACCAATATTCGCCACATACAGGACGACCAGGATGTCAATGCTCCCGGACGGCCGGAAATTCCGCGGATTACACTGGAAGAACTTATTGTCAATGCCCTCATTCACAGGGATTACTTTGTATCTGCACCGGTACGGATTTTTGTTTTCGACAACCGGATCGAAATCATCAGCCCTGGCCATCTGCCCAACAATCTGACGGTGGAGAATATCAAAGCCGGTAATTCCAATATCCGAAATCCCATACTTGCTTCATACGCTACGAAAATTTTGCCTTATCGCGGCTTGGGGAGCGGCATTACCCGCGCCTTAAAAGCTTATCCCCATATTGATTTCGAAGATGACCATGACGGAAATCTTTTTAAGGTCGTTATCTGGCGACAAACGGAGACGAATCAATGAAACGCCGCAGGAAACTAATCGAGGTGGTCCTGCCCTTAAAAAAATCAATGAGCAGTCCACCCGGGAAAAGTCGATTCGGCACGGGTATCCGTCTACTTTGCATCTGTGGTGAACCAAGCTGCGACCGGCCGACGCCTTGTTATATACGTCAGCCCTTTACGCGTGAACCCGATTTTGGTGTGACCAGTGTCAACTACAAGCTTGAAGATTTACTGACCAGAGGGGGACCACCGCAATGATTCTCACCATTGAGGAATTTGAAAAGATGCTCGATTCCAAAGAAGGAGAGCAGTGCGAGTTCAAAGAAGCAAAAAACAGGTACGACTTTGAAACACTGGTTAAATACTGCACTGCCCTGGCGAATGAGGGTGGTGGGGATTTCGTTCTAGGGGTAACCGACAAACGCCCCCGGCATGTCGTCGGAACACGGGCATTCAGGCAACCCGAGCGGACAAGGGCCGGTCTTATTCAGCATTTGCACCTGAATATCGACTTCAGTGTCCTCGATCATCCGGATGGCCGGGTACTTATTTTTCATGTGCCCTCCCGTCCTTTGGGAACTGCCATCAAATACAAAGGTATTTACTGGCAGCGGCAGGGCGACAGCCTGGTGCCCATGACCGAAGACCGGCTGCGGGAGATCTTTGCCGAGGCCGGAAGCGATTTTTCATCCGAAATATGCGCCGCAGCCACCATGTCCGATCTGGACCCTGCGGCAATAGAGGATTTCCGCCGGCGTTGGATAGCAAAGTCCGGGAACAGCAGCATGGCCACCCTTTCACACGAACAACTTCTCAACGATGTGGAGGCCCTGGTTGATAGCAAGCTGACCTATGCGGCGCTCATCCTGTTCGGTACCAAAAAGGCGTTGGGAAAATATCTTGCACAATCGGAGGTTATTTTTGAGTATCGATCCTCTGACGCCTCCGGCCCTGCCCAACAAAGGAGGGAATTCAGGCAGGGGTTTTTCAGTTTCTATGACGAAGTATGGAATTTGGTTAACCTACGAAATGACATCCAGCATTTTCAGTCAGGACTGTTTGTGCTGGATATTCCTACCTTCTCGGAACGTCCGGTTCGCGAAGCCATTTTGAATGCCGTCAGCCACCGAGATTATCAGCTTGGAGGAAGTGTTTTTATCCGCCAGTATCCCAGGCGACTGGTGATCGAGAGCCCGGGGGGATTTCCGGTGGGGATAAATGAACAGAACATTCTTGACCGTCAGGCTCCCGGAAACCGCCGGATTGCCGATATCTTTGCCAAATGCGGCCTCGTGGAGCGGTCCGGCCAGGGTATGAACCTGATGTTTGAACAGAGCATTCAGGAGAGCAAACGGGTTCCGGATTTCATCGGCACGGACCGTTATCAAGTTATGCTTACCTTGCATGGAGAGGTTCAAGATCCAAGTTTCCTTCAGTTTCTCGAAAGAGTTGGCAGAGAAAAGCTCGAACTGTTCAGCACGGCTGATTTTCTCCTTCTTGATGCTGTACACAGGGAACAGTTGGTACCTGAACATCTGAAATCACGGTTGCAAAACCTGGTCGCCATGGGAGTCATCGAAAAATTCGGCCGCGGTCGGGGAGTCAGATACATACTTGGGCGGCGGTACTATAAAATGACCGGTCAGAAAGGAGTCTATACCCGAAGGAAAGGACTGGACCGCGAGACGAATAAGGCCCTTCTTTTGAAACATATTCAGGAAAACAGGGATAGTGGGAGCAGACTCAAAGACCTTATGCAGGTGCTTCCTTTTCTTTCAAGGGATCAGGTGCAAAAATTAGTCGCTGAACTTAAAAAAGAAGGAAAGATTTACAAGACAGGAAACACAAGTGCTGCCCTGTGGTATCCGCACTCAGATTCTATTGCGCCTTAAAAAAGAAACAGCGCAATCATAACGCAATGCAATACAGGTAACAGCTTGATATATCAGCAGATATATTGCGCCGTTAAAAATCGAAATACACAACTTCGGCGCAATAATGCCCAAAATACGAAATGGATAATATGATACGACAACGTAAAAAACTTATCGAAGTGGCTCTGCCACTGAAGAAAATCAACGAGCAATCGGCCCGGGAAAAATCCATCCGTCACGGGCATCCGTCCACCCTGCATTTGTGGTGGGCGCGGCGTCCGCTGGCTGCCTGCCGGGCCGTACTTTTCGCCCAACTGGTGGATGACCCTTCCAGCGATCCGGCATATCGCCGGCCCGACGGCAGTGTGGATGAAGACCGGGCCGGAATCAAGCGGGCCGAACTCTTCAACCTGATCGAGGAACTGGTCATGTGGGAGAACTCCAATAATCCCCGGGTCATTGACGCGGCCCGGGCGGAGATTGCCCGCTCGGTGGCCTCCCGAAAGATCGAACTGGGCGAATTAAAGAAAGAAACCATTGTGTATGGCCGCGACGAAGGGAAAGGGCATCCCGACGGTCCTCTGCCCAACGACGGCCGTTT
>JAMOPE010000279.1 GCA_027064785.1 Geobacteraceae bacterium | reverse complement strand
TATGTTTTCGACAATTATCGGGACAATTGCAGCGTTGCTGTTTGAAGAAGAGGATTTCAAGCTGAAGGGATTTCTCTATTTTCTTGCACTGTCTCCGTTGGTTATTCCCGGTGTTGTCCTGGGTATTTCAATTCTGCTCTCTTCGACGTTTGCCGGAACCTATATTGAAGACAACTTTGGAATCGATGTTGAGTTTCTTCGCCCCAGTTTCTGGCTGGTTGTTATCGGGCAGTTTTCGTTTGGTGCAACCTACGTCATGCTGCTGGTCAGTGCCCGGCTAAAAAAGTTTGACCGTGCCCTTGAAGAGGCGGCTCAGAGTTTACGCGCGACCAGACTGGAAGTGATCCGGCTGATTACGATACCGTTCTTGCGCCCGGCGATTATTGGGGCGTTTGTGGTTGCATTTCTGATCAGTTTTTCAAACTTTAATACGACAATTTTCCTTGTCGGCTCAGACCCGACGTTGCCGGTTGATCTTTATTCACGAATTAAATTCAGTTCGACGCCGGTTCTCAACGCGGTGTCATTCCTGATTGTTGCGTTTATCACCCTTTCGGCAATGATCAGTTTTGCCCTGAGTTTGAGGAAGAAAAAGTAGTCTCAACTTTTTTAGCGTGATATCTCAATGCTTATAGCCCACATCAGTGATCTGCATATTGCAGCCAATGGCGAGAATGCTTATGGTCAGGTTCCAACGGCAGCCAATCTTAGCCGTTGTGTTGACCATATTAATCAACTGCAACCGGCGGTTGATCTGGTTCTGGTGACGGGTGATATTACCTACGCAGGACTTGCTGAAGAGGCCAAGCTGGCGGCTGAGTTACTTGAAAAACTCGATGCTCCATACTTTGTCATCCCCGGAAATCATGACGAACGTGCCATTCTGAAGGCGGCTTTTGAAGTACGAGGCTGCCCATCCACTGATGGCGATTTTATCAACTATCGCGTTGACGGATTTCCACTCAGCTTTATTGCTCTCGACACAACTATCCCCGGCGAACCGGGCGGTGAAGTTTGCCCTGAACGGGCAGCCTGGCTGGAAAAACAATTGGAAAACGCGGCTGGTAAGCCGACAATTATTTTTATGCACCATCCGCCGGTCAAGTGCGGGGTGCTTGAAACTGATGAGGATGGTTTTGTCGGTGCAGATCTGCTGGGGGATGTTGTGGAAAAGTACCCCAATATCGAACGGATTTTATGCGGTCATATCCATCTGACGACCCATGTACGCTGGTGTGGAACGGTCATTTCAACCGCTGCCAGTATGGGTTTGCAGCTGCTGCTCGATTTAACGCTAAAACTCCCATCAAGTTTCTATAATGATTCTCCGTGTTACCAGCTTCACTACTGGTCACCTGACCAACAATTGATTTCTCACACCGTGTCTCTCCACCACGTGGAAGGACCCTATCGGTTCTGATGGAAGGGTAGATTGTTCTTTCAGGGAAGATAGACGGTTTGTTGGAAGACATTCTGTAAAAAGAACAGACAGACAAAACTGATCAGGCAGGCGACGAGGGGTGTTGTGACCCAGCCTGCGGCGATTCCCCCGACAGTTCTCCAATGAATGTTGTGCCCCCCTTTAAGCAATCCCATTCCAACGACAGCTCCGACAATCGCTTGGGAACTGGAAACAGGTACCAGTGGTAGCGTTGGTAATCCAACACTGAGAAGAAATTGCTCCAGTCGTTGTGATGCGAACAGGAACAGGACAACCGATTGCGCCCAGACGGCAACCAAGGCCATAACAGGGGAGAGTTTAAAAATTCCCTTGCCGACAGTTCCCATAATCCGCTTTGAATAGGTGATGACACCGACCGAGATTGCCAGACTACCGAGAAAAAATAGCTGCTGTGCCGGCGTAAAATGGAACCCACCAGGGAGGATAATCTCTTTGAACGGGGAGACCGGGAGAAAGACTCCGACAACGTTGGCGATGTTGTTGGCTCCCAGAGAAAAAGAGCCGAATGCTCCGACGAGGATCAACCCGATCCGG
>JAMOPE010000278.1 GCA_027064785.1 Geobacteraceae bacterium | reverse complement strand
CCGCTAAACCCGTAAGTGACAAAACGTTTCTTCACTTCGGGAAGGATTTCCTGGATATTGGGATCTTCGAGGCACAGCACGGCACGACCGTAGAATGGAACCTTGTTGATAAAATCGATAAATATCTGCTTGATCTCTTCAATCCCCGAATAAAAATCGAGGTGATCGGCATCAATGTTGGTCACAACAGCAATTGTCGGGGACAGATGCATGAAAGAGCCATCGGACTCATCTGCTTCAGCAACCAGAAATTTTCCCCGACCCAGCTTGGCGTTAGAACCAAAGGCATCAAGCTTTCCACCAATCACGGCGGTCGGGTCAATTCCGGCATGGTGAAGAACCACCGACATCATGCTGGTGGTCGTCGTCTTTCCATGGGTTCCGGCAATAGCGATCCCGTATTTCATCCGCATCAATTCGGCGAGCATTTCAGCGCGGGGAATCACAGCAACATGCTGGCGGTGCGCTTCTACCACTTCAGGATTATCTGTTTTGACGGCCGTTGACGTCACCACAACATCAACATCGTGAATATTTTCAGCGGAATGGCCGATGATAATTTCACCACCCAGGCTGCTCAAACGCCGCGTTGTATCACTCTCACGCAGGTCAGAACCCGAAACCTGATAGCCAAGATTAAGTAATAGCTCGGCGATTCCGCTCATGCCGATGCCTCCGATACCGATAAAATGGATTTTTTTAATTCGACCGTACATTCAAACGCCCTCCACCAATGGGAACCCCAGAACCTTACGGCACTCATTGAGAATTCTTGCTGCAGCTCCGGGCTGACCAAGCTGTCGCCCCTGCGCTGCCATATGACGGAGTGTTTGCCGGTCCGCCAGCAGATTTTTTACCAATTTTGCCAACCGTTCAGCCGTCAGCTCGGTCTGAGGCAACAAGACTGCAGCCCCCGCTCTTTTTAATGATTTCGCATTTGCGGTCTGATGATCCCCCGTCGCATGAGGATAAGGGATCAAAATCGCCGGTCGGCCACAAGCAGTCAGTTCAGCAAGTGTCGTTGCCCCGGCCCGGCAGATCACTAAACTGGCATCGCTATAAGCTTTCGCCATATCGTCGATGAACGGGACAACTTGTTTTCCATCAAAACCCGCATCACGATAACTCTGCCGGGTAGATTCAAAGTCAGCCTCGCCTGTCTGGTGCAAAATAGCCGGTGACAAATTCTTCTCCCGCAAAAGAGGAAGCATTTCACACACCGCCTGATTGATTGCTCTGGCTCCACGGCTCCCGCCGAATATAAGTAATTTTCCTATTTTCGGAAGTTCGGCAGAAATATTGTCCAGCCCTTCACGAAGCGGATTTCCCGTTACAACCGTTTTATCTGCAATAAAACCATTGCCACTGTCGGCAAAAGAGAGACACACCCGCTGAGCCCCTTTTCCCAACAGACGATTACTCAAGCCGGGAATCGCATTCTGTTCATGGATCAAATACGGAAGTCCTGTCAGTTTCGCCATGGTCAGAACCGGAACCGATGCGTAGCCACCAACTCCGACGACAACATCCGGTTTGAATTCGGAGAGGATCTTTTTTGCCTGAACAAGGCTTTTCGCCAGTTTCGGTACCACTTCAAAGCGTCCCCGCCAGCCACGGCCAACAACGCCTACCATATCGACCGTCGACAGATCGAAGCCAAGTTGTGGTAACAAGCGCTGCTCAAGGCCACGCTCGGTGCCGACAAACCTGACGGCTGCAGTGTTATCCTGACGTAACAGTTGTTGTGCCAATGCAACGGCAGGGAACAGATGTCCACCGGTTCCGCCACCGGCCAGCAGCAGTCTCATTTCTTCGCCTCGAGAGAACTGGAAATATTCAATAAAATTCCAACCGCCAGCAAACTCACCACCAGGCTGGTACCGCCATACGAAATAAAAGGGAGTGCCAAGCCTTTGGTCGGCAGTAATCCCATGCATACCGCTAAATTGACAAACGCTTCGAGCCCCAGCAGCAGGCTGAGGCCAAATGCGAGATTG
>JAMOPE010000277.1 GCA_027064785.1 Geobacteraceae bacterium | reverse complement strand
GTTTCAGAGTCTTTTTCCCCGGCCTCCAGCCTGATGGTGTCGCTTCGGCACCATTGGTGTCACGCACCAGCTGGAAGGCCTGGATCTGACGAAGGGTTTCATTAACATTGCGTCCGACTGGAGGGGTAAGGACTTCGTAGCCTTGAATCACGCCATCGGGGTCGATAATGAAGCGGCCACGATTCTCGACTTTTGATGCTTCGTTGAAGATTCCGTAGCGTCTGCCGATATCCCCACCGGCATCTGAAAACATTGAGCTGTTGAATTGTAACCGATAGCGGTCAATAAGCAATAAACCGATGTGACTATTTTGACCGGTGGTGCCGATAATAATTGATCAGGCCATTGGTTGAGCAATCGTGACCGTCAACCGGTGGTTTCTGTTGTAATTCCGGGAGGATTTTCTTCGCCAGTTGTTTCCCCAGCTCAACGCCCCATTGATCGAAGGGATTGATGTTCCAGATTGCCCCCTGGGTAAAGATTTTGTGCTCATACAGCGCAATCAGCGATCCGAGGGTTTGTGGTGTCAACTTCTGATAAAGGAACGAACTGCTGGGGCGGTTGCCGGGGAAAATTTTATGTGGCAGCAGTTGCTCGATCTGTTTCAAATCCAACCCTTCTGCTTCAAGCTCAGCTTGAACTTCGGCAGCTGTTTTCCCCTTCATCAATGCTTCGGGTTGGGCAAAGAAGTTGGAAAGGAGAATCTGCTGGTGGTCTCCAAGAGGGTTCTGGCTTTCAATTGCGGCCATAAAATCGGCCGGAATCAATTTTGTTCCCTGATGGAGCAGTTGATAGAAGGCATGCTGTCCATTGGTTCCCGGCTCTCCCCAGAGGATTGGACCGGTGGAATAATCGACCGGCTCACCATCCAGAGTTGTACTTTTGCCGCTGCTTTCCATGTCACCCTGCTGAAAATAGGCGGGAAACCGGTGGAGGTATTGATCGTAGGGGAGGATGACGTGTGATTCGGCTCCAAAGAAATTATTGTACCAGATACCGAGCAACCCCATCAGCACCGGGATATTGTGGTCCAGCGGTGTTGACCTGAAATGTTCATCGACCTGATGGGCGCCGTTGAGAAGCTCTTCAAAATGATCCATCCCGATGGAGAGGGCAATCGATAAGCCGATCGCTGACCAGAGCGAATAGCGTCCACCGACCCAGTCCCAGAATTCAAACATATTGTCGGGATTAATCCCGAACTCGGTCACGTTTTTCCGGTTGGTTGAAATGGCAACAAAATGGTTGGCAACCGCCGATTCATCCTGGAGCTGATCTATCAGCCATGCTCTTGCTGAATGGGCGTTGGTCATTGTCTCCTGGGTGGTGAAGGTTTTTGATGCAATCAGAAACAGGGTGGTCTCAGGATTGAGATCACGCAGCGTCTCAACAAGATGGGAGGCATCGACATTAGAAACAAAATGGAGTTTCAACCTGTCGTGTTGATAGGGTTTCAATGCTTCGGTGACCATCAATGGGCCGAGATCGGAACCGCCGATGCCGATATTGATGATATCGGAGATCGGCTTTCCTGTCGCTCCCAGCCAGTGCCCGTCACGGACCCGGTCGGTAAAGACCCGCATTTTGTCCAAAACCTGATTAATCTGCGGCATAACATCGATGCCATCAACCATAATCGGACGGTTACTGCGATTACGTAAAGCGGTGTGGAGGACAGAGCGTCCCTCGGTGATATTGATTTTTTCCCCGGCAAACATGGCACTGATTTTTTCTTCAAGGCCGCATTGTTCTGCCAATTGAACCAGTAAATCAATGGTTTTCGTTGTGATGCGATGCTTGGAGTAGTCGAACAGGATATCGTTGAATTGACATGAAAACCTTTTGAAGCGTTGGGGTTCTGCTGTAAACAGGTCCCGCAGATGAAGGTTTTCGACTTCCAGAAAATGTTTTCGTAATGCCAGCCAAGCTGGTTGTCGCGTCAATTCAGACATGAAATCCCCTTATTTTTTATTTCTGGCTGCCATAATTGCATCGTAAGATTCATTGATCTCAGCGAGGCGGTCGTTGGCAAACTTGATAAACTCGGGCGGTAAACCCTTGCCCTCAATTTTGTCGGGATGGAATTCCATCGCTTTCTGCCGATAGGCTTTTTTGATTTCAGCGTTACTGGCATCTTGTGAGACACCGAGGTTTTCATAATGCTTGCTCAGATTTGTCGTTGTTGAATGGAGCCCGACATAGCGGTTGTATAATGATTGATAGATGCTCTCATTGATGCCAAAGGCGGTTTTTGCTTCGAGGAGCATGGCTTCTTCCTGAGGGTGGAGCTCACCGTCAGCCATTGCAACTTCAAAGAGAAAGCTCATCATAAAATTACAGATTTGTTGATCGTGGCTGAACAACTGTCCGAATTGACGTGCGTAGTCACCAAATGATTCAGGGCTGTCTTTGGCCTGCGTAAAAACATTGATCGCGTAGGCACGGGTCTGCTGGTCGAGTCCGAGAGCCTCTTTCGCAATTTTTTCGATGGCGGCGATTTCATCGGGGCACACCCGGCCATCGGCCTTGGCGAGTTTTCCCACCATCGAAAAAGCTGCCGTAAAAAAAATGGCCTGCTTCTGCTGTGAGGGATTGAACGATCCCAATCGTTGCTGTCCCTTTTGTCCGCCCATGCTTGCACCGATAGCTGCACCCATAATTGCCCCGAACGGTCCTGCAATCATGGCCCCGAGGCCTCCACCGATAATTCCTGACAACCAACCCATATTTCTTATCCTTTTCAGTCAAAATAGTTTAATTTCGTGATAAAGTATCACCTGTCGTCGTCGCAGCAGGTGATCGCTATAATGAGTGATGTTTCCAGTTGCTGCAAGAGTTTTATCCTGAACCATTTTGCAGTTTTTGTGACTATACCGTTTGCAGGAGTGTCCATTGAAAGTTTCTGTAATTCGTCGTTTCTGGGTGACGGTCAGTTCGGCTATCATCCGTTTTTATGCAAGTTCTATCAACAAATTCAAAGTTGTCGGCACCGAAAATGTTCCGGGTGCTGGTGGAGTTCTTCTCGCTGCAAACCATATCTCCGGTTACGATACGGTTTTTATCCCCGCAACTGTGCTTAAAGATCATCCCTGGCAGATGACCTGGGCTCCAGCAAAAGAGGAGTTGTTTGAGAACCCTTTCATCGGGGCTCTTTATCGATCATGGGGTGCTTTTCCGGTCAAACGTGGGCGTGATGTCCGGGCAGGAAAACATCTGGGTCAATTGCTACAAACACAAAAAGTGATGCTTTTTCCGGAAGGGACTCGCCATAAAGACGGGAAACTTGGGCCGGGAAACCGCGGAGTTGGAAAATTGATTTATGATCACCGTCCGGTGGTGATTCCAACGGCATTGTCGGGGATCAACCATTGGACTCTTTTTAAAGCGGGTCAGGAAGGTGAGATTCGTTTTGGTGAGCCGATTGATTTTTCTGACCTGTTTGAACTTGAAAATAAAAAACCGACTCATCTTCTGATCGTTGAACGGTTGATGGCGGCAATCGCCAAGGAGCTTGAGGCTTCCGGTCGGTAGGAATATTCGTCACGCTTGTCGAGAAAATAATTTTTTTGCTGGGGTTGTGGAATGTGATTTGTCGGCAGAGAATTATACTCTGCTTTTATAGAGGGGAGGTTCGGTGATGGCTATTACGCGGCGAAACAGCAGAATCAATGTTGTCTACAGGAACGGAGTCAAAGACAGTATCAGCCCGGGATTGCTAAATACTCTGATCAGCTCAAAACAGGTGACTCAATTTGAGCGCTCCAGTGGTTGGGTGACCGTTGGCAAGGATGCTATCCGTGGTATGGGCGGTTCGTTTTCGGGCGTTGAACGTCGAGGTCGTTGATTTCTGTTTTTTAAAAGAATTAATTGAAATGAGCCGGTTGTGGTTATCACAGTCGGCTCATTTTTTAGTTTGCCCAGCGTAGCTGGCAAACCCGGCCTGTTGTAAAAAACAGGCGTCACCCCAATCAGGGGGAAGATAATCCGAATCGCAAGGGCGTTGCTGGTAACGGCAGGGTCTGAAAGAAGCGATAGGAAGTAAGCTGCACATAGCAAGCGAACCTGCTTCGGCGGTACGGGAGGGTAAGCGTGCTAAATAGCGCGAAGCCTGATACCTGATCATAACCCGTCACGTGATTGAGGATGCGGTAGCTTACAGGGAGCCAGAGGTCACTGGGGAAGCCTCGTATTGTCTCAATCCATTTGGTCGATGGGTTGGGAAAGGAAGACACAAGAGGAAACTCAAGGCCTTCTGATGCAGTGCGAGGTGGCAGATGAATCCGTAATAGTGAAGAAGTCCCGGCCTGAGAAAGAATGAACAGGAGCCGTGTACGAGGCCCGTACGCACGGTTCTGTGAGAGGGATGAGGTGAGCTTGGATTGATTCTCACCTCACCCTACTCGATTTGGAGAGAGATTTATCTACTTAAATTGTAATGCGAGAACACCGTCGTGGTAGAGGTGGTCGATCTGACTGTTATCAAAGACTGCGATACCGAAGTAATAAGTTTTGTTCAGATCACTGAACTGGACATCCTGAATGTTGGATTTTTCACCGCTGGTGACCAGTTTTCTCCGGATTTCCAGCGTCCACTTCCCGCTGTCCCACTTTCCGCGCATTTCGATGTCGGCACGTGGTCCCTCGAAAGCATCAATGACGATTCCCGGAACAACATCACCCGGTTTGAAGATGTCGACAAATGGGGTCTTCAGGCTGGGAAGGACATAATATCTGGCCGACTCTGATGATGGGAAGTTCATGTAGGCCGGGCCCGATTTGTCTTTATTATAGTTGTTTTTATAACCGCCACCGGTTTTAACATCGCCCTTACGGCCCCAACCTTTGTTGGTTTTTCCGTTGTTGGTGCTGTCGACAAACTGATCATCAACTTGTCCCAATGGGCTGGTTCGGACATTTTTTACATGCCAGATATCGAGGGTCTCACCGGGGTTGTTGGTGAATTTACGTCCAGCCGAGGTATCCCCTTCCATATCCATATGGCAGGAAATCATACATCCTTCATCAGAGAAACCTGCAGTATTGATATTCCAGAACATGCCGACTTTGTCTTCGTAGTAGGTATTGTCGTGACCGGTGCTGTCCTTGTTTTTCATCTGCTTCCAGCTGCCGTCCGCTTGTTTCACCCACGGGAAGCGGGCAAGACTTTTTGTCGGATCATCGTACTGAATCAAAAAATAGATGTACTCATTATCGTAGAGTGACTTCATAGTGACAGTTGTCTCTGTCATTCCCGGATAACCATTGCTTGGTTCGTAGGGAAGATTATCCAATGTGACTTTCAGCGGGGCTGCTTTTTGCCAGGCGTTATCAACAACACCCGAGAGGAGGATTGGTTTGTTGGTCTTAACGCTGGTAAGGGTTGGGGTTGCGTGGGCTGCGACCGCGAAAAAGAGCAGGCTGGTCAGCAGGCACAGAGAACGAAGCAAATGACGTGATTTCATGCTTTTCTCCTTTCTGCGAGGAACGAACACAAGTGCTGATCGAGATTGATCAGTTTTGTTGATCATTTTAGTAGAGAATAGCGGGGGGACGGGACATCGTTCCAGATAATTGATTTTATCAGCGGGAGAAGGGCTGATAATTTTTCTTCACAGAAAGAGAATTTCCTGAGTGATTTCAGCTTGAAGCAATGGAATTCATACAGGTGACTATTTTTTTACCCTGGGCTGAAAGCTGATAATACTTGCCGTTATGCTGTTCAATCAGGTTGGCATCTTTCAAAGCTTTTAGATGGAAATTCACTTTGGTGTGATCATCGATCCCGAGTCTTCTGGTGATATCCATAAATTTTAGCTGGGTTTCATGGTGAAGCAACGTAAGAGCTTTACGGCGGGTTTTGTTGGCGAGGCACTTAAACATTTCATCCGAATTTATCAGTTCATCGCAACGACCGAATTTTGCTTTTTCGAGGCAGCGGCGGATTGCAACCAGCAGTTCGTCAATTTTAAATGGCTTGGTCATATAGTCATCGGCACCACTGCGCATTGCTTCAACGGCATTATTAATGGTCGAAAAAGCGGTTAGCATGATGACTTTAGTTTTGGGATGATCACGCCTGATCAGCGGGAGTGTTGCCATTCCGTCCATCCCCGGCATGACCGAATCGAGGAGGACCAGGTCAAAGCTGTCACCACTCAGTTTTTCTAAAGCCGTATCTCCGTTTTCTGCCAATCCCACAGAGAACCCGTTATCTTCAAGAACTTCGTGCAGATTTTCACGCAGTTCCAGATCATCATCGACAACTAGAATTTTAGCCATTGTCTGTTCCTTTCAACGGGAAAATGAGGGTGACGGTTGTTCCGTGCCGGTGGAGACTTTCCAACTCAATCTGTCCCCCGTGCAGCTCCATAATTCCGTAGCAGATTGACAGTCCCAGCCCGGTTCCCTGTCCAACCTCTTTGGTGGTGAAAAACGGATCCATCACTTGAGTCAGACACTCTGTCGGGATTCCGCACCCACTGTCACAGACTTTTAACTGCAGACTGTGGTTGTTCCTGTGTGTCGAGATCGTAATTTCACCGTTTTTCGGTGTTGCATCCATGGCGTTGACTAAAATGTTGAGCAGCACTTCTTCCAGTTTCCACGGGATTGCCGGAATGGCGGGGATGTCTGCCGTGACCACCGTTATGGCGTAATCTTTTTTACGTGATCCCAATAATTCCAGGGTGCTCCTGATAATATCATTCAGGGAGATTGGAACGAATTCTGCTTCTTTTTCAGTTGAAAAGGCCAGTAACTCCCGCGCGATCTTTGATGCTCGATCGAGATTTCTTTCGATCGCAGCCAGTCGTTTCATTGCTCTTTCCTGGTTAATTTTCCCGTCAAGGTCTTTTCTGAGCATTTCGACATTCATCGACACATTTGTGAGCGGATTGTTGATTTCGTGAGCAATTCCGAATGCAAGTTTGCCGAGGGCGTGAAGCTTTTCGGCTTTCGCAAAACGGGCGAGTCGTTCCTCCATCAATAGTTTACGTTCTTCATCAAATGTGTACAGGGCGTTCATGACAAAGTGGAGAATGACAAAAGCAGATAACCCGCGAAATAGCTCAATAGGTGCATTCCAGAGGAGGGGAACGTGGGTCCCAGAAGGAACAACCCCGGTGAGAAGTCCGTAGGCTATCAGTGCAACCCCGGCCCCGATAAAATTTCGTGCTCCTTTGTCGCTGGTATGAGTGACAGTTCTCGAATAGAGGATCAATCCCAGCCCTGCGAAGGCAGCTGCAGGCAGGCCGATAAAGTTACGAATACGGCTATTGATGAGGGTGAAGTTCTCATCCAGAAGAAGATCAGGTAGAGGAAAAACAGCGATAACCAGACCAGTGATCAGGGTGACGGGCAGGAGATTGAACAGCCACTCTTTGCCGGGAAAAACAATTCGCAGAACTCGAATCCCGAAGAAGAGGAGAAAGCTGAACGAGACAAATACCAGGATCAGTTTCAGCCGGTTGATCAGCGGAAGGATCTGGTCATGAAACTCCGGAGAGGGGAGACTCTGATACAGTTCAAACCATTCATGAAAAGCATGGCTGTAGGCAAATAATGCTAATAACCAGAGAACGCTGGCAATTTTAAGCTGACTGGCGCGGGTATCCCGTGAGGTGATTGAAACCCCGATGGCGAAGAAAGCCATTCCGTAGAAAAGATATAGTATAAAGGTGAGAAATTCACTCGGCATGCTTAAGCATACCGCACCTGTTAAACTTTATCAAAGTGGTCGGGTTTATTTTGTTCAGTCATGAAAATCAATACTGGTTGAACAGATCCTTGATACTTTCCCAGGCGCTTTTTGAGCCTTCTTTGACATCGTGACCAATTTTTTTACCCTCTTTTCCAATCTCTTTCCCGATATCTTTTACTTCTTCGACAGCCTGTTTTGAATTTTCCCTGATTTCCTGACTGACTGGTTTTTCTGCGGCATTGGAAATGGTCAACGAGAAAAAGAGACAAAGAATACAGAAGATCAAGGACAGGACTTTTTTGTTGAGGGTCATTACTGGCTCCGGCATAGCGACATAAGTTTATTTGAAAATACCTGAAGACCGGCATTTGTTCAAGTTTGTCACGACTGGAGTGAGGAAGGGAAAAAAGTCGGAGGCACATTGTGATTGTGCCCCCGATTTTTGGTTTTGATGTTTAATCTGCTGCAATCTTGATTTTTTTCTGTTTCTGTCCCTGGGGCTTCGGTAACTCAACCCGTAAAACTCCCCGTTTATAGCTTGCTTTGGTGTTCTCCGGGTCAACTTCAGCAGGGAGTGGGATTGCCCGTTCAAAACTACCGTAAGCACATTCGATAATGTGATAGCGGCCATCGTTGTGTTCCTGCTGCAATGTTTTTTCACCGCGAATAACCAGCATATTGTTGATAACCTGCAGATCGATCTCATCGGCTTCCAGTCCAGGTGCTTCCAGCCGGACGACGACTTTTTTATCGTCGTCGAAAACCTCTGCTGCAAGAACACCCCAGCCTGAATTACGCTGGATCATTTCCTGATGTTCCCGCTCGGTCGGATACATTTTGCTTGCACCGGGAACGAAGCGGGTTATTGCTCCTGCTGCGCGATCATGAAGCTGATTCCAACCATCGACCAATGAATCCCAGGCACGTCCAACTCCTTCACGTAACTGTTGCCAAGTCGCCATAGCTCTGTCCTCCTTCGCATCATTTATTTTTTATATTTTGTTGTTATCTCAGTGGAATTCAACTGAATTCCTCCGGATGGCCGGTATCCTGTGTTGACTTCAGGATACCGGCATTTCCGGATATGTTATCAGGCAGCGCAGTTGTTATTTGGAACATCCTCAAATTCAGCATCGATGACTTCGTCGTTGCCTTGTCCGGCGTTTCCGCCCGTTGCCCCTGCCGGGGCCTGCTGTGCCTGTACGCTTTCTGCCAATCGTGTCGAAGCTTCGCTCAGTTCACGACTCTTTGCTTCGATTTCGGCAACATTGTCACCTTTCAAGGTCGTCTCAAGGTTACTGATTGCCGATTCAATCACGCTTCTGGTTCCGCCATCAATCTGGCTGCCAAGCTCTTCCAGCGTTTTATTGGTCGCATGGATCAACGCTTCGCCCTGATTTCGGGCTGTGACCAGCTCGTGGAACTTACGGTCCTCTTCAGCGTGAACCTCAGCTTCCTTGACCATCCGCTCAATCTCCTGCTCACTCAGGCCGCTCGACGCTTTGATGACAACCGATTGCTCTTTGCCTGTGACCTGATCTTTGGCCGAGACATTGAGGATGCCGTTGGCATCGATATCGAACTTGACCTCGATCTGCGGGATTCCGCGTGGTGCCGGATTAATCCCTTCAAGGTTGAACTGACCAAGCGACTTGTTGTATGCCGCCTGCTCCCGCTCGCCCTGCAGCACGTGAACGGTGACTGCCGACTGATTGTCTTCCGCCGTCGAGAATACCTGGCTTGCCTGTGCCGGGATCGTGGTGTTCTTCTCGATCAGTTTGGTCATGACACCGCCGAGGGTCTCGATTCCGAGTGACAGCGGGGTGACATCAAGCAACAGGATGTCATCAACCTGTCCGCCGAGAACTCCAGCCTGAATCGCCGCACCGATAGCAACCGCTTCATCGGGGTTGACATCTTTGCGTGGTTCTTTGCCGAAGAACTCTTTCACCTTCTGCTGAACCAGCGGCATCCGGGTCTGACCACCAACAAGGATGACGTTATCGATCTCACTTGCTTTCAAACCGGCATCTTTCAGTGCCTGTTTACATGGACCAATTGTCCGTTCAACCAGCTTTTCGACCAGCGATTCAAACCGTGCCCGGCTGATCTTCATGTTCAGGTGTTTCGGACCGCTTGCATCTGCTGTGATAAATGGCAGATTGATGTCGGTCTGCTCGGTTGAAGACAACTCAATCTTTGCTTTTTCAGCCGCCTCTTTCAGCCGCTGCAGTGCCATCTGGTCACCACTCAGATCGATACCCTGCTCCTTCTTGAACTCACTGGTGATGTACTCGATCAGTTTGACATCGAAGTCTTCACCACCGAGGAAGGTATCACCGTTGGTTGCCAGCACTTCAAACTGCTGCTCGCCGTCGATCTCGTCAATTTCGATGATCGAAACATCGAAGGTTCCACCTCCAAGGTCATAGACGACAACTTTGTGATCCCCTTTTTTATCAAGACCGTAGGCCAGTGCGGCAGCGGTCGGCTCGTTGATGATCCGCTTTACTTCAAGTCCGGCAATCTTACCTGCATCCTTGGTTGCCTGCCGTTGTGAATCGTTAAAGTAAGCGGGAACCGTAATAACCGCCTCACTTACCGACTCGCCAAGATAATCCTCAGCAGTCTTCTTCATCTTTTGCAAAATTTTTGCAGAGACTTCCTGTGGCGACAGCTTCTTACCACCGGCCTCAATCCAGGCATCGCCGTTCTTTGCCTTGATAATTTTATACGGCACCATCTTCTTGTCTTTTTCGACGGTCGGATCTTCGTAGCGGCGTCCGATCAGTCGTTTGACAGCGAACAAGGTGTTTTCAGGGTTGGTGACGGCCTGCCGTTTTGCTGTCTGTCCCACCAGAACTTCTTTGTCCGGCGTGTAGGCAACAATCGACGGGGTCGTACGGCCACCCTCGCTGTTCTCAATCACTTTTGGTTTCCCCGCCTCCAGGACGGATACACACGAATTTGTTGTTCCCAGGTCAATACCGATTATTCTGCTCATGGCTTTATTTC
>JAMOPE010000276.1 GCA_027064785.1 Geobacteraceae bacterium | reverse complement strand
GAGCTGCCCGGATGATGATTCCGCGCCCTCCCCACTCTTTATGCAGCGCAGTCAGGATAACAATCGCGATGCCGGTAAGAATCTGCCCCTTGAAGGGAACTCTGTAACTGTGGAGAAGGAAGCCGAGAATCACTTCAGAGGCAGACCAGACACTAGCTGCGATGGCAGCTTGAGCCCATTTATGCCGACGATCAGCTGCCATCTAAAAAATTGCCTCCAGACCGGCAAAGAAACTCCGTCCCTCGCGGGGCAGGCCGATATCGAGTGAATAGTTACGGTCGAAAGCATTTTTCACACCCGCTTTAGCTATTATATGACGGTTGAACTGGTAGCGGGTGGTCAGGTCAAAGGTAGCGTAACTTGGCAATCTCTTCATCGATTCATCGGAATCCTGATAGTAGCGTTTGGCTTCTACACGCAGTAAAGGAGAGAGCGATAACTTATCGGTCAGGCTCCAGTTATCCCCCAGTGTCAAGGTATGCCGGGGGCGATCCGGGAGGCGGTCTGAGATTCGGTCAGCAGAGGTATTTTTAGCATCAAGATAGGTGTAATTTATAATCAGCTCATGGTTGTCACCAATGAATGCATGGGTGCCGAACTCAACCCCCAGATATTCGGCACTGTCAATGTTTTGTAATTGTTCTCTGCCACCGCTGATGCCGACGGTTTCGATAAGATCGTCTATTTTGGAATAGAAAAAAGATACTTGTACCATCAGGTTGTCGCCGAACGATTTTTCTCCGCCAAGGTCATAATTAAGGGTTGTCTCTTCACGCAGGTCGGGATTTGCGATTTTATTTTTATCCAGGACTTCAGCGTAACGTTCTTTCAGCGAGGGGAACCGGCTTTTCCCGGCAAACAGAAAATGGAGCTTGGTTGTTGGGTCGAGGTCATAATTGATCCCGGTCGAGAAGTTAAAAGCATCACTATCGTTGTTCAACGTAGCACCGTCAGCATAGACGGGTCGAACCAGGTCGTAACCAATTCCGGCCAGAAGAGTTATATCGTCAGTTAGCAGGAGTTGGTCTTCCAGCCCGACCGACCAGGTTTCACTGCTGTACTTTCCCCAGTCGGTGCCATAATCACTTTGTTGCTTGTGGGTATCCTCGCGGTAATGGAATGCGAGGCTCGGCAGATGTTTCTCCAGCCCATGATGACTCAGGGTGAGAGAACCACCATAGGAGCTCTCTTCGTAGGTGCTGTGAAATGCGTAACGCCTGGTCTGGGTGGAGTAGCTATCATCATCGTAAGAATCGAGGACATTACGTCCCTGGTCGTAAAACAGCCGGGTCCGCATATCAATTTTGCCGATTTGAAAATCTCCTACTCCATAGATGGTGTCCTTTTCCCACGCGGTATAACGCCAGTAACGGGGGCGGAAATCGCTGACTCGCAGTGGCATCCCCCATTCACCGTCAATCCGATTGTAGGCGATAAAAAATTCACCTCCAGCAGACGGAGTGATTCCCGCTTTCAGGTAGAGGGTTTTTTTCAACTGGTCCGAATTTTCCCGGCGCCCGCCATCCTCGATAGCATTGCTCTGGTAAGCGTCAGAAAGTTTGAAACCGTCAGCATCTATCAGCCCGGCAACCAGCATGACATAAAAACGCTCCTGTCGCGTGCCAAGTGAAAGTTTAGTCTCGGAGCGACTGTCGGAACTTAATCTTGTCTGAACGCTGCCTTCGAATCTGGACTCAGGTCTGACTGAGAGGAGATTTACTGATCCTCCCAGGGTATTGACCCCGTACAGAACCGAACCGTGTCCTTTGGGGATAATGATACTGTCAACCATTGTTGTGTCGAACAGGCCGAGGTCAACGTAACCGTCGTAAGCTTGAGAGATGGGGATGCCATCAAGAAAAACCGGGGTCTGGCGTTGATTAAAGCCGCGAATGGTGAAGTTTTTTTCGTTGCGGCCACCGATGGTTACATTCACCCCCGGGACGAGAGTCAGGGCATCGGCAATGCTGTTCTTTTCGTAGCCGACAGCCTGATCTTTGTAAACCTCGTCGGCT
>JAMOPE010000275.1 GCA_027064785.1 Geobacteraceae bacterium | reverse complement strand
GTGGCCAACTCCCGAGAAGATCAAACCGTATCTGCAGCATGTGTGCAGTCAGCCGGTCTGGTTGGCCAAAGAGCTGATGCGCCAGCTTCCCAATGCCGAGGCGCGGGCGTTAGGTGAAAGTCTGGCATCGCCACCGCCGCTGACGTTACGGGTTAATACCTTGAAAATTTCCCGTGAGGACTATCTGGCGGCACTCGACGATGCTGGATATCAGGCGTCACCCTGTCAGTATGCTCCCGAAGGGGTAATGATTGATCAGCGTAGCGAAGCACCGCTGCCGGGAAATAACGAAGGGTGGTATCAGGTTCAGGATGAGGCAAGTATTCTGATCAGTCATTTGCTGGATGTTCAACCGGAACAGCGGATTCTCGATTCCTGTGCTGCTCCCGGAGGCAAGACGACCCATATTGCTGCGTTGACCGAAAACCGTGCTGAAATTATCGCTCTCGATAAATATCCCCGCCGGGTTGAGTTGATCGAAGCAGGAGCAGAACGACTGGGGACGCCGTTTATTGAAGCCCGTGATTGTGATCTGACACTGTCCCCCGACTCTCTTGAGCCGCAGAGTTTTGACCGGATTCTTCTTGATGCTCCGTGCAGTGGTCTCGGTGTGCTACGGCGCAATCCTGAGGGGCGCTGGAACAAGTCGGCGGTTAATCTGCGGGAATTGGCGGTTTTGCAACGTAAAATTCTTGATAATGTTTCCCCTCTGCTCAGGCCGGGCGGCAAGCTCCTTTATTCGGTCTGTACTTTCAGCTACGGTGAAACCGATGCTCTGATCGACGGTTTTCTGCACGATCACCCGGAATTTGAACTGGAAAGTCTTAAAAATAAGGTTCCGGCAGGTTGGGATGACCTGTTGACCGAGTGGGGAACACTGCGTAGCTATCCCCATCGCCATAATGGTATGGATGCTTTTTTTGCTGCCCGCTTGCGGCGGCGTGACTGATTATCAGGGGGAGTGTTTTAACGCCCTTCCCCGTTTTTTATTGTGGATGACCCTATGATTAAAATTGCCCCCTCGATTCTATCTGCCGACTTTGCCCGTCTGGGTGAAGAAATCCGTGCTATTGATGCAGCCGGTGCCGATTACGTCCATGTCGATGTGATGGACGGCCACTTTGTCCCCAATATTACTATCGGTCCGTTGATTGTCGATGCAGTTCGTCCGGTGACCGAGTTACCACTTGACGTTCACCTGATGATCGAGAACCCTGATCAGTATATTCCCGACTTTGCCAAGGCGGGTGCCGATATTATTGTTGTCCATGCCGAAGCCGTTCGCCATCTTCATCGTACTGTACAGCTGATTAAATCGCTGGGGAAAAAGGCGGGAGTGTCCCTTAACCCGGCGACCCCACTGACCTCACTCGATATGATCCTTCCAGATCTAGATCTGGTTCTGTTGATGACGGTTAACCCCGGTTTTGGCGGACAGTCATTTATCCGCAGTTGTTTGCCAAAGATTACCGAGCTGCGTCAGCGGATTGATGCTCTCGGCCTGCCGATTGAGCTGGAAGTTGATGGCGGCGTGAAAACGGACAATATTGAAGAGATTGCTGCTGCCGGGGCTGATGTGTTTGTTGCTGGGAGTGCGGTTTTTAAAGCTGATGATTATCAGGCGACGATAACTCAATTGAAAGAAAACGGTCTGCGGGGCCAATAGGGGTGAATATATTGCTGAAGAATGGGGCCAAATTTATACGAAATCTGATGATTGTTGCGGTGGGTTGCGTTCTCTTGACGGCATGTAATAGCGCAATGCAGATGGGAGGCTCCAATCTTGAGGAAATAGCCCAGGGATTCAGTGAATCGATGCGTTGGCACGATTTTTCCAATGCTGCGAGCTATATTGATCCGGAAGTGCGAATCGATTTTGAAGAGAAATTTGTCGAAGATGATGACTTGCGTATCGTTGAAAGCCGGATTTTGAGTATCGATATCCTTCCCGATGGTGAGCACGCGAATATCGTCTACCAGCTTGAGTATTATCACTTACCATCAAGCCGAATTAAGAAATGGCGTTGGAAGCAGAGCTGGGAACTGGGTAACGAAAGAGTCATAAAGCCGGGAATCTGGATGATTAAAAATGAGCCGCCAGAGCTTCCATGGCAGAAGCTAAAAGCACAATAAACTTCCAATCTAACAAACTGATTTTTCTGCTCTTTGTCCCCATTTTTTCTCACCTTTGGTAGAAAAAATAGCCTTGATTTACGCTTGGCGTTTGTGGTATCTACCTGCATACTGTATACGATTTGAAGTACTGAAAACCGCCAGAACATCTGGTGATTCTACCCTTTAGCGGGTTTTTCGACCTTCCTTTTTGGAGGGTCGAAGCAGGTCATAGGAGGCCGGTTTGTCACAGGTTACTTTTTCCAGTTGGGGAAGACAGGTTGTCGATAATCGGCAGGGTGGCGATGCCGAAGTTGAAGTCGCCAAAAAGAAACTGCCGGTCACCTTTGATGGTGAGAAGAAAATTTCTGCTTTTATGGGGTGGGATGGTTTCATCATCAATAATCCCGACGTCGATGTTGTGGCGATGGCGGCAGAGTATGCCAAGCATGTTCAGGAAGACTATTGCTGTGCGAAATGCTCGCCCGGCAAAAAGGGAACCCGGGTCATGCAGGATACGTTGGCGCGGATCGTTGCGGGTAAAGGTGAAGAGAGCGATCTCGATACCATCGAAAATATTGCTGAGCTTCTACAGAATTGTAAGTGTACACTCTGTATGACATCGGCGATCCCGATTGCCGATACCGTCAAACATTATCGTGATGACTATCTTGCCTATATTCGCGGTGAGAAAAAGCTTGCGAAGCCGGTCGAATATAAATTTAAAATGACAGCTCCCTGTCAGGATAAATGTCCTTCCCATATCGATATTCCTGCATACATTGAAGCAATTAAAGATCGTCGCTTTGACGAGTCTCTTGAAATTATCCGTGAGAGCATGCCATTGCCGGCAGTCTGTGGACGGGTTTGCCCTCATCCGTGTGAAACTGCCTGTCGACGCGCCAATGTTGATGAGCCGATCAATATCATGGTTCTCAAGCGGACCGCGTCTGATTACGAGTGGCAGCACAACCATCAGCCACCGATGCAGCCCAAACCGAAGAAAGACAAGACCGTTGCTATCGTTGGTGCCGGTCCTGCCGGTCTGGCCGCTGCTTACTATCTGGCGATGGAAGGCTACCCCTGCACAATCTATGAAGCACTCCCTGAAGGTTTTGGCGGTGGAATGATTGCTGTCGGCATCCCCGCTTACCGGATGCCGCGTCACATTCTGCAGCGTGATATCGATATTATCTGTGATATGGGTGTTGAAATTATCTACAACACGCGTGTTGGTAAAGATATCACCCTGATGGAACTGAAAGATAAGTTTGATGCTGTTCTTCTTGCTCCCGGTGCTCATAAGTCGAAGCCGATGGGTGTTGAAGGTGAAGATGCAGGTTACAGTGGTTTCCTCGCTGGTGGTATTGAGTTCCTGCGTGAAGCATATCTCGGCAAGCCGACCGGTATGGGCAAAAAGGTCTGTGTTGTCGGTGGTGGTAATACTGCGATTGACTGCGTTCGGGTCGCGCTGCGTGAGGGTGCTGAAGAATCAATTCTCCTTTATCGCCGGACGCGGAACGAAATGCCTGCCGATGTCTGGGAAATCGATGGTGCCGATGAAGAAGGTGTCCAGTTTGAGTTCCTGGTCCTGCCGAAGAAAATTGTTGTCGATGAAAATCGTCAGGTTACCGGCGTTGAGTGCCTGCGGATGGAACTGGGTGAGCCGGATGATTCCGGGCGTCGCCGTCCTCAACCGATTGAAGGCAGTGAGTTTATCGTTGAGTGTGACACGTTGATTCCTGCCATCGGTCAGGATCCCGATCTGTCATTCATTACCGACGATACCGGCATCAAAATTACCCGCTGGAACACTGTCGTCACTAAATATATTCCATTGAAGAATGCCGCTGATCGTGATCTGAACGATGCGATGGGAAATCCACTGTCACGGCTGTTGCTGACCGACATGGATGGGGTCTTTGCTTCAGGTGATGCCGAGATCGGCCCGCTGACAGTTGTTGCTTGTGTTGGTAATGCTCACCGCGCTGCAAAGGTCATTGAGCGCTGGTTGGAAGAGGGCGAAGCCTATCTGACCGATGAAGATTTCCATACCGATATCCTGTCCAACCTTGGGGTTTACGACAAGAACGAAGAGGTTGCATGGCTTGATGCCGTTGAGCGTTTTAATCAACACGAAATTCACGGTAAAGAGCGGGCAAGTAAAGGGAATTACAACGAAGTTGAACTTGGTTTCTCAGACAATGAAGCAGTTCTGGAAGCGGAACGTTGTCTGCGGTGTTACCGGGTTTCGATGATTGCGGTTTAACTGAGTCAAAATTACAAAGGTTGTGTCTGCGATTAAAGAATCGAGCAGAGCAAATCAGCCAGCATTCGAGGTGAATACAATATGGTCAACCTGACGATAGACGGTAAGTCGGTAAGCGTACCCAAGAACACAACAATTCTTGAGGCCGCTCGGCAAGTGGATATTCATATTCCAACCCTCTGTTGGTTAGAAAAAGTATCAACGACAGGTGCTTGCCGGATTTGTGCAGTTGAGATCGAAGGTATTGATCGCACCATGACTGCCTGTAATACTCCGGTCAAGGAAGGGATCAACGTTACCACCCAGTCGGAGAAACTGGCTCGAACTCGCAAGCAGATTATGGAACTGATTCTGGTGAATCACCCCCTCGATTGTCCTGTTTGTGATGCCGGTGGTGAATGTGATTTGCAGAACACCTGTTACGAACTTAATGTCACCCGCCAGGAATTTCAGGCTGATGATGTTAATCCAGAGACAATTGAACACTGGCCATTGATTCAGCAGGTTCCTAACCGTTGTGTCATGTGCGAGAAGTGCGTCAAGGTTTGTCACGAATTGATCGGTGCCGATGCTCTGTACGTCAACGATAAGGGTGACCGGGCATTTATCGATAAAAACGTTGAAAACTGTATTTACTGCGGCAACTGTGTTTCTGTCTGCCCGACCGGAACCATGATCTCCAAGCCTTTCAAATTCCGTGCTCGTCCCTGGGCACTGAAAAAAGTATCCTCGGTCTGTACCTATTGCCCAAGTCAGTGCCAAACTGACCTCAATGTTTTGAACAATGAAGTCTATCGGGTCACTTCTGACGATGCGACAACAACAAACCGCGGCAATCTCTGTGTCGGAGGTTTCTTCGGTTACGGTTATATCAACAGCAAAAAGCGTCTGACCAAGCCGTTGATTAACGAAAACTCTGTGACTTGGGACAAGGCTCTTGATCGGGTTGTCACTGAAATTGAAAGAATCAAAAAAGAAGACGGTGCTGCAGCTGTGGCAGGTTTTGCTTCTCCGCGTTTGACCAACGAAGAAAACTATCTGTTCCAGAAACTGTTCCGGGCTGCGATTGGCAGCAACAACATCGATAGTGAAACTTACTATGGTGCTCAGCGTAGTTACCGTGCTCTGACTCAGGGGCTTGGCGTTAATGGTGCGACTGGCCGGATGGATGCTATCGCTGCTGCGGATGCAATTCTGGTGTTCGGTGCAGATCCCTCCTCTGAGGCTCCGGGTGTTGACTGGAAGATTCAGGATGCTGTGCGTAGGAATGGTGGCAAGCTGGTTATTGCCAATATGCGTAAGCTCCACCTGACTCAGTTTGCGAATTGCCAACTGACTTATAAGCCGGGCAGTGAAGTTGCCTTGGCCAAGGGGTTGGCGAAGCTGCTTCTTGATGGTGGTTATGTTAATGAAGCTGAATTGCAGCGGACTGTCAGTAACTTCGCTGAAATGAAGGATGATCTTGCAGCCGTTGATCTCGATTCGGTCGTTGCTGTGACGGGGCTTGATCTTCAGTCTCTTGAGCAGGCCGCCGATATTATCGGTAAGGCAGAAAATGTTGCTGTGATCTTTGGTTCTGATGTGACCAAGTCGGCCTTTGGCACGTCAAAAGCAGCTGTTGCTGCTAACCTGGCAATCCTTAGTGGTGCATTATGTCAAGGCGGCGGATTGTTCCCGCTCGATGAAAAAGGAAACTCACAGGGTGTTCTTGCCATGGGTGTTTCTCCTGAATTGCTGCCCGGTTTCCAGTCATATGCCGAGAATAAAGAAAAATTTGCGAAAGAATGGAATTGTTCACTGCCGGAAGGTGGTTTAGAGGCTGGTGGTATCCTGCAGGAAATTGAAGCCGGGAAAATCCGCTTCCTTTATCTGGCGGCAACCAATCCTCTGACGTTCCCTAATAGCAGCCGTTGGTTGAAAGCTTTGGAAAAAGTCGAAGTACTGGTTGTTCAGGACATCTTCCCGTCCGAAATCACCAAGCTGGCGACAGTTGTGCTGCCCGGTTGTTCCTATGCTGAAAAGTCGGGAAGTTTCACTGCTCTCGATCAAACCGTTCGCAGTTTCGATCAGGCGATTCGTCCGGTGGGCGAAAGCCGTGAGGATGGTCAGATTTTTGCTGAGCTTTATGGTCGGCTGAAGAAGGCTGCGGTTTCATTCAGTCCGTCAGCGGTGAATGCAGAAATCGACAAGCTGACAGCTCTTTATGCTGATTTTGAGAAACTCAATGATGATCGTCGCACCAAGTTGGCACCGGCGTATGAAATAGCAGATCAGAGTCTGAAGTATCAGCTGATTTCTGTCGCTAATGCTGCAGAAGGGATGCAGCTGCTGGTCGGAACCTCCGCCGGTCACTTCGGTACAACATCGACATGGGCACCAGCACCGCTGGAAGTTGAGCCCGAGGGAATGCTGCGGGTGAATGGTGACGATGCACAGGCTGCCGGAATTGCTGTTGGAGATAAAGTGAAGGTGAGTAATGCTATCGGATCGACTGTTGGTCGGGTTCTGATTGATGATGCCATCCCGCAGGGTTTGATCTTTGCTCCGAATAACTTTATTGCTCTCGGCATTCAGCAGGTTCTGCCTGATGGTGACAATCTGACGTCTGTCGAGATTGCAAAAGTCTAGTTACGACGATTTTACGTCGTTGGTGCCCCGGATGTTTTCTCCGGGGCATTTTTTTACCAACTTCATTTAAGTTAAGCGCCGAGATATTCAGCAGAATCAAGTCGGGGGTGGGTGAAAATCCAGCTTGACTCTTTTGCGCCCTCTGTGGTACTTAAAGTCCGCTTTTACGGCAGTTTCCGCATTGGTGACCCCTCTAGATGGCTGAAGACAAGCGACAATTATTCAAAAGCCTCGGTTTTTTATCGAGTGTCGGTATCTCACTCGTGGCCTCGATCCTGATTGGATTGGCGATGGGGGTGTACCTTGATCGCTGGCTTGATACGCGGCCATTATTTACGCTGATCATGCTGGTGATCGGTGTCATTTCGGGGTTCAGGAACGTCTATATTTTGACCACCCGGGAACTGAAGCGACAGCAGCTGGAAGAAGAACAGGCCGAAAGCGATTATGACTCATCAGGATAATCAACTGCTGGCCGAGATGGCACTGCGGAACTGGATTATCCTGCTGGCACTTGTTCTCCTTAGTCTGTTCTGGCAGTCACTCCCGGTTACAATGGGTGTTCTTGCCGGCGGTGTGCTGGTGATCATCAATTATCGCTGGCTGGGTCGCTCGCTGTTTAAAGTGATAAGCGATCCGCACCAGGGTGCTGAAAAAGGATTTAAACGGAATTACCTGTTCCGCTTATTATTTATCGCCGGTTCCATCTACCTCTTATTAGTTCGCGGTGGTGTCCACCCCATTGCTTTGGCGGTTGGGCTGTCGGTGGTAGTTATCAATATCGCAATTACAACGGCGAAACGACTCTATTAAAAGTCTTGAAAACAGGAGAGCTTGACTCATGACCCATCCATTTTTATTTCTGCAGTGGATTGAACAACAACTGCACCTGAACTTTGGTGAGCATGTTACGTATACATGGCTAGCCATGGCAATTTTGATTGCGGTTGCTTTTCTGGCGTCTAAATCGATTACGATGGTCCCTTCAGGGGTTCAGAATCTGATGGAAGCCGTTGTTACAGGAATCGACGGATTGATTGAGGAAACAATGGGCGAAGAGGGGAAGGCATTCTTCCCAATGATCGCAACGTTTGCTTTATTTATCCTCGTTTGTAACCTGATTGGCCTGGTTCCCGGGTTTTACCCTCCAACCGCGAACCTTAATACCAATGCAGCCTTGGCGCTGACGGTCTTTTTCATGACCCATATCGTTGGTTTTAAGAAGCATGGCATCGCTTATCTCAAACATTTTATGGGCCCGATCATCTGGCTTGCCCCGTTGATGTTTGTTATTGAAATCATCGGTCATATTGCTCGCCCATTGTCATTGACTCTGCGTCTTTTTGGCAACATGTACGGCCACGAAATTGTGCTGATGATTTTCCTTGCACTGGTGCCACTGTTCCTGCCGATTCCAATGATGCTGATGGGTGTTCTGGTTGCTTTCATTCAGACATTTGTTTTTACGCTGCTGGCAATGATTTATATCGCCGGTGCTCTGGAAGAAGCCCACTAAAATTATCGTGCTTTTCACAAGGGTGGAAGGCTAAGTCCTATATTGAATAGGAACAATAAAACAAAAGAAGAAAGAGGAGAATGAACATGGAATTTTTTGCTTGGTGTATGCTTGCTGCAGGTATTGGTATGGGTCTTGGTTCTGTCGGTACTGGTATCGGTCAGGGTATTGCTATCAAAGCTGCTTGTGAAGGTGTTGCCCGTAATCCAGGTGCTTCCGGTAAGATTCTGACCACCATGATGATCGGTCTGGCCATGATCGAGTCCCTGGCAATTTATGTTTTCGTTGTCTCGATGATTATTCTCTTTGCTAACCCCTTCACCGAGCACGTTCTCGCTGTATTGGGTCACTAAGAGAGAATTTAGTTCCACGTTTAAAAAGGCGACTCCGTTTCGGGGGTCGCCTTTTTTTTTGCATTTTTTGAGGGTGCTGAAAAGGTGAAAATGATTTTCACCTTTTCTATGCTGCTATGTCCTCTAACTGCACGGAAGCAGGGATTTTTTGTTGCAAAAAAACAGTGTAGGGGGTAGTGTCTCCACTGTATGTTAAAAATATACACCTTTAGGTTTGTAGGGCCCCTCACGTAAGTCATGGAAGGGCTTGATCGCGTGATGCCACTCACCGATTAAAGCTAAGTGAAAACGGGAGGTTCTGAAATTTGTAAACCTGCCTTTGTAGTGTTTCATGTTTTGACGAAGGATATTTTTCTAAGGAGAGTTTTGATGCGTAAGGTTATGTTTTTCTCTGTCCTGTTGCTATCTCTACTATGGAGTGCACAGGTCATGGCAGCAGGAGTCGCTTCTCCCGAAGCTTGTCTCGAATGTCACGATGATGTGACAACCACTGAAGATTTTGTTGCTTCAGTCCATGGTGCTAACGGTTGTGTCGCCTGTCATATTGACTTGGTCGATATCGATGCACACATGGAAGGCGAGTTAATGCCGAAACCTGTCGATTGTGCTCGCTGCCACAAGACTGAATTTAAAGAGTACTACGACAGTGTCCACCATTTCGACCACCCGAACATCAATTTCAACTGTAAAACCTGCCACAGCGATATTCATGAGTTAACGGCATGGAATAATGACAAGCAGAAGGCGAACGAAACTTGTCAGGAATGTCACTCGACTGAGGCATCGGAATATCATACCTCCATCCATGCAAAGGCTGTTGAAGAGGGCAATGTTGATTCGGCATCATGTGTTGATTGTCATGGTCTTCACTCAATTGCCAAAGTTAGCGAAATGACTCCGCGTGAGCGGGCAAGCTTCCATACTGAACCATGTATGACTTGCCATGCTGATGAGGAAATGATGCATCGCAACCATGTGACTCCTGTTGCTGTTGAGACGTATCTTGAGAGTTATCATGGCAAGAACTTTCACCTCGGTTATCCTGATAAGGTTGCCGGTTGTGTCGATTGTCACACCGCCCACGAAGTTCTGCCAAGTGATGATCCGGCCTCAAGTCTTAGTCCTGAGCGCCTGATTGTTTCATGTGGCAAGTGTCACGAAAATGCATCGGCTCAGTTTGTTAAGTTCTATGCTCACGGTGATATGAAAGACCGGGCTAATTACCCGATTCTTTATTACACTTATCTCGCAATGAGCCTGCTGCTGGTTGGTACCTTCGGTGTCTTCTGGTTCCATTCACTGCTGTGGATGTTCCGTGGCTTCATCGAAAATAGTGAAAAGAAAAAAGCTCTTGCTGCCGGTGCGCATATTCACCATATCGAGAACCCGCACAAGATTTATCGTCGCTTCACCAAGGTTCATATCTTCATGCACCTGTTGGTTATTACCAGCTTTCTGCTGTTATCACTGACCGGTCTGCCGCTGAAGTTCTCGGATCAGGCATGGGCGAAAGTCCTCATGGACTTCTTCGGTGGTTCGGCTAACGCCGGTTCGTTGCACCGTGTTGGTGCTGCAATTACCTTTGTCTACTTCGGTATGGCTTTATTCAAGAGTGCCAAGTTCCTCCTGTATAAGCTCGATTACCCAATTGAGTTCTTCCACAGATTGTTCGGTCCAGAATCTCTCTGCCCGAACCTGCGTGATATTCGCGACGTTACGGCAATGGTTCGCTGGTTCCTGTTCCTTGGACCGAAACCAACCTTCGAGCGCTGGACATACTGGGAGAAATTCGACTTTATCGCCGTCTTCTGGGGTATGTTTGCCATCGGTGGTTCGGGTCTGATGCTCTGGTTCCCAGAGTTCTTCGGTGCTGCATTGCCGGGCTGGGTCTTCAACGTTGCAACAATCATTCACTCAGATGAAGCGTTGCTGGCAACCGGATTCATCTTCACCGTCCACTTCTTCAACACCCATGGCCGGCC
>JAMOPE010000274.1 GCA_027064785.1 Geobacteraceae bacterium | reverse complement strand
TTGACCTGGCACAACCGAGTCAGGATCGGATCTCCTTTGTTCAGGAAAAATTCCCCGTTTATCAGCCCATCGATTTCAGCCGTGTCAATACTGATCAACTGGTCACTTCAATGGTTGACGCTGTTAAGAAAAACAGTGGTGTTGGTGGTAAAGCTTATGCTGTTCCTTTCTGCTACGGTACAACCGGAATGATTGTTAACAAAAAGAATGCTCCCGATGCCAACGACTGGTCGGATCTGTGGAATCCCAAGTATGCCGGTAAAATTTCCTATCGTCTGAAAAGACCACTGCTGATCGCAACCGCATTCGGTATGGGCGAAGATCCCTTCGCACTGTATAACGATAAAGCGGCTTACCGTGAGCTGATGAAGCGTGTTGAAAAGACTCTGATCGATGGCAAAAAACTGGTAAAGAACTATTGGACCAGTGGTGATACTCAAGTTGCTATCATCAAGAGTGGTGATGCTGATGTTATTTCCGGCTGGGACGGTAAAGGCTGGAGTCTGCACAAAATTAATCCCGATATCGATTTTGTCGCACCAAAGAGTGGTGCTCTCGGCTGGATCGATACATTCGCTATCCCGGCAAAATCAAAAAATCTTGATGCCGCTTACCAGTGGATCAACTTTATGCTCGAGCCTGAGAACGCAGCTTACTTCACCAATCAGGAAGGTTTCGGTACTGCATCGAAAGACGCAGTTAAGTATCTGAACGCTGAGACGAAAGCAAACTTCAGCCGTTCTTTTCCGCCTGAAGTCCTTGACAACATCAAGTGGCATCCACCAGTTCCTGAAGGTTTCGAGTCAATTGAAGCCAAGGTGCTTGATCGGATTAAGGCTGCTAAATAATATTGGCGGGGATTTCTCTACCATATCGTCTGTATCCTCCCTGCGCCGCTTTGGCTATCTTGTCCGAAGTGGCGCAGGAATGTTTCTGCTGCTATTAAAGACTCTCAGGGATTAAAATGAGTTACGTTCTGGAAATTAAAAACGTCACCAAACGCTTTGGTGATTTTACAGCTGTTGATTCGGTCAGCTTCAACGTCGAAGATGGCGGTTTCTTTTCTATCCTGGGAGGCTCAGGGTGCGGGAAAACGACCCTGTTGCGGATGATTGCCGGGTTTGAGCAGGAAACCGAAGGGGAACTCCTTATTCGCGGTGAGTCGATGAAGGGGATTCCACCTGAAAGACGGCCGGTTAATATTGTCTTTCAGAACCTCGCATTGTTTCCGATGATGAATGTAGAAAAAAATGTCGCATTTGGGCTGCAGCGACAGAAGGTGCCGAAACAGGAAGTTCAAAGTCGTGTTACCGAGATGCTTGAGCGGGTTGGTCTGGTCGGCTTCGAAAAAAAACAGGTCACAGAGCTGTCCGGTGGCCAACGGCAGCGGGTGGCGATTGCCCGTTCACTGGTTCTGCGACCGTCAATTCTCCTTTTAGATGAACCTCTCGGGGCGTTGGATCGTAAGCTTCGAGAGCACATGAAAATTGAGCTCAAGCTGTTGCAGAAGGAGATTGGGACCACCTTTATCTATATTACTCACGATCAGTCGGAAGCATTGGTCATGAGTGACACGGTTGCAGTGATGAACCAGGGGCATTTTGAGCAGTTGGATACCCCGAAAAATCTTTACAAGAATCCTGCGACTTCATTTGTTGCCGGTTTTGTCGGCGAAAGTAACGAATTTGATGTTGCCGGTTACACCAATGGTGAACTGGTGACAGCAAACGGCTGTCGTCTGGTTAAGCCGGGACTCGACTTTGAACCGAAGAAGCTTTTTGTGCGTCCAGAGGCTTTTATCCTGAACCCTGCTGAAGACTTGTCCGATATTGAGCGGATCGATATGACTGTCCGTACTATCTTGTTTGATGGTTCAAATACAAAAATTTCAGCAGTTATCGGTCAGAGTAATGATGAGGTCTTGATTTCACTGCCGCAGAATGCCCAGTTTGAGGATTTAAAAGAGGGTGATGCGATCAAGGTTGGAATTCATCACGATGATCTGAAATGTTATCGGGATTAAAATAATGAAAAAACGCAGCGGCACATTTTATCT
>JAMOPE010000273.1 GCA_027064785.1 Geobacteraceae bacterium | reverse complement strand
CCAGTTCAGAGCAGCTTTTCTTTCCCTTGCCGAACAGGACCGGGCCGGAGGTCTCAAGGTCGAGACGCTGAACCGGCGCAGCACGGAACTTATCTCCCCGCTGCTGCAGGAATGCCGCAACCCGATCGTTCAGGTTATCGCGCTCGTGCCCCTGACTGTTATGGATCGCCAGACCGGCAGGTTTATTCACCACCAGAATTTCCCGTGATTCGTAAAGGATATCAATCTGCACCTGAGGCTGTTCCGGCATTGCCAGAATTTCCTGCAGACGTTGGCTGTCTGGTAAAGAAATCGTTGTCCCTTCGCTGATCATATCGGTCGCCGACAAAATCGTTTCGCCGCTGCGAACCTTCCCCTTTTTCAATAACTGGCGTAAGTAGCCGTGGGGGGCCGCAGGGATCTGCTGCTGTAAAAATGTTTCAACTGTTAATTCATCCGTGTGTTCCGGAACGCTATATTCTGCCATTTTTTATCCTTCAACCCGTTCAGCGGGCCATATCGTAGTGCAGTTCATCACGCAACTGTCTGGAAATTGAACCAACTTGACCCTGATTGATGGTAAACCCGTCAACCCTGACCACCGGCATCACTTCAAGCGATGTTGATGTGATAAAGACTTCATCAGAAAACTGCAGGTCCTGGAGTTTGAACTCCCCGGCAATCACCCGCAGGTTGAGTTTTTCTTCACAGAGTCGAATAATTGTTGAACGGGTCACCCCTTCGAGCAGCCCGGTCGATGCCGCCGGGGTAAAAACCCATTGACCGCGCACCCAGAAGATATTCGATGCCGAACCCTCGCAGATATGCTCTTTATTATTGAGCATAATCACTTCAAAAGCACCGGCGGCTTTTGCTTCAAGCTTCCCCAGCAGGCTGTTGAGATTACTGATCGATTTAATTTTAGGATTGATCGCTTCGGGGGCATTGCGCCGGGTCTGAGCAATTTGCAGCTCAATCCCCGACTGGTAATAATCGTCAGCAAAACCTTTAAATTCGCGGGCAAGGATCAGAAAGGTCAGATTGCTCTCGAGGCTGCGCTGGAAACCGATTTGACCGATACCACGAGTGATGGTTATCCGGTAGTAGGCGTTATTCAACCCATTGCGGCAGCGTAATTCCAGAAGAGTTTCTTCCAACTGCTGCTGGGTAAAATCGATCGGGTAGGCAAGAGCCTCTGCCGATTGAAGCAGGCGGTGATAGTGGCGGGAAAATTGGTAAAGATGGTCCCCGACCGAGCGGAAACTTTCGTAGATCCCATCGCCATAGAGAAATCCCTGATCGAAAACCGAGATTTTCGCAGTATCGCTCTCAACAAACTCACCATTTAAATAAACATAATCCATAACTTGACCGCCACAGAACAACTCTTTGATATAAACAAAGAAAAGCGTCACCCCCTCAGGAGCGACGCTTTGTTCTCGCGTGCTTACAACAAATATTATTCGCCGAAATAACGCTTCAGCAGACCGGCAAATGCAGAACCGTGACGTGCTTCGTCTTTACACATTTCGTGAACGGTATCGTGAATTGCGTCGAGGTTCAGTTGCTTGGCTTTGGTCGCCAGAGTTTTCTTACCGGCACAGGCGCCGTGCTCAGCATCAACCCGCATCTGCAGATTGGTTTTGGTATCGGCAACAACAACCTCACCCAACAGCTCAGCAAATTTAGCAGCATGCTCAGCTTCTTCCCAGGCAATCCGTTTGTAGGCTTCAGCAATCTCAGGATAACCTTCACGGTCAGCCTGACGGCTCATCGCCAGATACATTCCAACTTCAGTACACTCGCCAGTGAAGTTAGCACGCAGTCCATCAAGAATTTCCTGATCGACATCCTTGGCAACGCCAATACGATGCTCATCAGCCCAGACCAGATCGCCGGTTGCCTGCTCAACAAATTTGTCAGCACCAACGCCACAGGTAGGGCATTTTTCTGGAGGAGTGTCACCTTCATGAATGTAGCCACAAACTGTACAAACCCATTTTTTCATACCATTTCTCCTTTTGTTAAAAACTAAACCACCATGCACTGAAAGTGCATGGGTTTGAGTCGGGACTGAAAGT
>JAMOPE010000272.1 GCA_027064785.1 Geobacteraceae bacterium | reverse complement strand
AAAAGGATTATTCAATCATTGCCGCAGTTCCGGCTGTTTTTATGGTCAATCACGACGTTCTGGGCGATCTGCCGGTACCGCGATGCTGGGCTGATCTGTTAAAGCCCGAATACGAACAGCAAGTTGCCTTACCGGTCGGCGATTTCGACCTGTTTAATGCAATTCTCCTTTCGCTTCACAAAGAACATGGTGATGAAGGGATTGAAAAGCTGGGACGCTGTATGCTGAAATCGATGCACCCGTCACAGATGGTGAAAAACGCCAAGCGGGTCGCCGAAGAAAAGCCGATTGTGACAATTATGCCGTACTTCTTCACCAAGATGGCAAAGATGGTGAAAAGCCTTGAAATTGTCTGGCCTGAAGATGGTGCCGTT
Source organism: Geobacteraceae bacterium (assembly GCA_027064785.1). Lineage (GTDB taxonomy): Bacteria > Desulfobacterota > Desulfuromonadia > Desulfuromonadales > Geopsychrobacteraceae > Desulfuromusa. Next base: position 10,591 of record JAMOPE010000272.1, on the reverse strand, counting down.
CTCAGCCCGATTTTCATGCTGACCAAAAAAGCGACTCTTGAGCGGGTCAAGCCGATTGCTGAATATCTTTCCAGCAAACCGGTCGGTGAAATCCTGGCACAAAAAGGGCTGTTCCCATCGGTTCACCCCGATGTCGATAACCTTCTCGAAGGTGACCATCCGTGGAAATGGGTGGGTTGGGATTACATTTATCAAAATGACATCGGTGCATTGATCAAGCGGACAACCAAAATTTTTGAAGACTCAATGAACCAGGCATAAAAAGGATTCTCATGCGTTTCTTAACGATATCAGGCCCGCCATCATCAGGGAAAACCTCGGTGATTTTACGGGTCATTGAAGCATTACAGGCCCGCCAGAAAAAAATTGGCGTGGTCAAATTTGACTGTTTATTAACTGACGATGACAAGCTCTACGCCAAAAAAGGGGTGCTGGTCAAAAAGGGGTTGTCAGGGGCACTGTGTCCCGACCACTATTTCGTCAGCAATATTGAGGCATGCGTCACCTGGGGACACGCCAATCACTGTGAATACCTGATCAGTGAGAGTGCCGGATTATGCAACCGCTGTTCTCCTCATATCAAAGAGATCACGGCGGTATGTGTCATCGATAACCTTAGTGGGATCAATACCCCAAAGAAAATCGGTCCAATGCTTAAATCAGCAGATATTGTCGTCATCACCAAAGGGGACATTGTTTCTCAGGCAGAACGGGAAGTTTTTGCGTCACGTGTCAAGCAGGTCAACCCCGGCGCCGTTATCATGAATGTCAACGGTATTACCGGACAGGGAGCATTTGAACTGACCAGTCTGTTTGAAGAAGCCTCCGACATTGAAACTCTCAAGGGAAAAGTCCTGCGTTTTTCGATGCCGTCAGCACTCTGCTCCTACTGTCTCGGTGAAACGCGGATCGGTGAAGAGCACCAAACCGGAAACATCCGCAAGATGGAGATTTAGCGATGACAGACAGAACATTATTCCACAAACCGCTGTCCGAAACCCTTGCGGATCATCCGTATATCAACGATTTTCTCGACTCGTTTGGTTTAACAATTGAGCTAGGTGAAAAGACCCTTGCCGACTATCTTGACACCCTTGATCCCGACACCCTCGAAGATCTTGGTCTGAGTGAAGAACAGTTGCGCCACAGTCTCGATGAATTCCTCAGCGGCATGATGGCACTGAGTGATCCCATGGAAAAGGTTGAATCACTCACCATTATTGGTGGTCATAATAAATCGGGCGAAGCAGAAAATCTGGAACTGGTTCTAAAACCTGGTGAAGTTATCTGTATTGTCGGGCCGACTGGATCTGGAAAAAGCCGCTTACTGGCCGATATTGAATGGGTCGCCCAAGGCGACACCCCAACGAAACGGAAAATTCTCATCAACGATCAGGTTCCCGACAGTAAATGGCGCTTCTCCACCGAATATAAACTGGTTGCCCAGCTGTCACAGAATATGAATTTTGTCATGGATTTATCGGCAGAGGAATTCATTAGGATGCACGCCGAAAGCCGGTTGGTCACCGATCCGGAAGAAAAAGTCGCACAGATTCTCCAACAGGCAAACGAACTTGCCGGTGAACAATTTGAACCGGACACACCGGTGACATCACTCAGTGGTGGACAATCGCGGGCACTGATGATTGCCGATATGGCTATTTTAAGCAAATCTCCCATCGCTCTGATTGATGAGATTGAGAATGCCGGGATTGACCGAAAGAAAGCCCTCGACCTGCTGGTGAAGGAAGAAAAAATCATCCTGATGGCAACCCACGATCCAATCCTTGCCTTGATGGGGGATCGGCGTCTGGTGATCAAAAATGGTGGGATTGACAAGATTATCGAATCAAGTGAAGCAGAACGGAAAAACTTGCTTTCCCTCGAGGAATTGGACAATAAGCTTCTCGCGTTAAGAAACAGAATTCGAACCGGGGATACCCTAGAAACTATTTGAACAAAATAAGGAGTTTACGATGCACGACGGTTGTAGTGGAAGTTTTGGAAATGGAGAACAGATTGTCAGCAAGTTGAGACAAATGGGATTCAGCAATTACGCAATGCCAGTCCCGGCAGAAATCAAATGTACCAGCTGTGAAAATGTTTTCACGATGCGAACAATGGAAGACCGCTGTGACAACTGTGGAATGGTTTACGGTGTAACACCCTGCCATGCAACAGATCCGGCAAGTGTTCAACCAGCTGGAATCGGTTTCTAATTCAGCTAAATCACAATTAAAATATAGAAAGGCGGCAAACCAATGAAGGTTGCCGCCTTTTTTATATCATTCCGGGACTTTATTTCTGCTCAGTACTTGCTGCTGCAGAAATATACATCCACAACTTTTCGTGAGTCTCTTTGTCCAAATCACGGAAACGAATCCCAACACTGTGCTTTGAGGAGCCCCCCTCTTTTGCTTTGTTCGTCCAGCAGATATCACCATCCACAGAAATAATCTCTTCACTATCAGGAAGACAAAACCCAATAGAAATACCACCTTTGACCCGGGGCAAAGGGTTCGAACTGGATATTTCGATCCGTGCCCCTTCGGTACTTAAGTTGAAGAATGTCCCACTGCACTCGTGACGGCTGTAACACAGCTTAGCGACCACCGGAACCGAAAACTGATAACGAAAATTATCCCGGGCACCGGTCATCATTCCCTGAAGAATCGCCAGAAACTGTTCGATGCTCCGTTTGCTTTCTGAGGAAGAACCACTGCTATTCGAGAGTGAAGTATGTTCGTCAATGACTTCATCAAGTAATTTCCGATAACGGAAAAAACGCTTCAGCAGATCATTGCGGTCAAATGTAAATCCATTGGATGAAACCAGGACATTATTGACGGGAACCTCAACGTGACAATGCTCACAAACAATTGTTTTGATCTCAGCAAGCAATGCCGAGCTGATGTACTTATCACATTTCGGGCATTTCATTATCAGCATAAGACATTCCCAAGGCAAAGCATTCCAGTCCTGTTTCTATTCAAAACCGGCCCTCAATCACGATAACAAGTAATAATTTCAATTATTTCAGGGAGATTTTCCTGAAATAATTCAACCATAATCGGTTCAAAATGTTTTCCCGCGTTCCTCTTCAGCTCACCCATTGCGTCATCGACTGACCAAGCTTTTTTATATGGACGCTCAGTCGTCAACGCATCAAAAACGTCGCTAATGGCAGCAATTCTGGCAGCGACAGGGATATTATTTCCTGCGATCCCGAAAGGATATCCGGTTCCATCCCATTTTTCATGATGATACAGAGCTGTTTCCCTTGCAATAGTAATCAGGTTGGTCTGATGGTCACCAATGATTCGCCCACCAATTTTAGGGTGTTCTTTCATCACCTGCCACTCAGCATCTGAAAGCTTTCCAGCTTTCAGCAAAATACTATCCGGGATCCCTATCTTTCCAATATCATGCATAACACTGGCATTTAACAGCAGTTCTGCATACGCTTTTCCCAGACCCCGTTTTTCTGCCAGCAGCGCACAGGTTCTACTCATTCTCTGCACATGGGCTCCGGTCTCATTGTCGCGAAGTTCCCCCGCAACACCCAATCTCTGAACAATCTCAAACTGGGTTTCACGAAGTTCTTTTGTTCGAATCAAAACCTCCCGCTCCATTAAATCCGCTCTCAAAGCCTGCCGGGTAAAATAGAGTCGCGTCTGAAGAGTGTTCTTAATTCGCAACAGAACCTCCCAGTCATCAAATGGTTTGGTGATAAAATCTTTCGCCCCCGCAGCCAGAGCCTGTTGACGTGTTTCCTGATCGGTCTGTGCAGTCAGAACAATCACCGGGAGATAATCATCTCTGACAAGCGTTGCCAGTCTCTGCAGAACTTCGATACCTGACATACCCGGCATTCGAATATCGAGAAGAATGAGATCAAACTGATGCTCTTGAAACAGTGGCTCAACCTGAAAAGGATCTGTTGTCGAAAAGACACGCTCATATTCTTCTTCTTCCAGGATTGCCTCAAGCAATGCAACATTCGATCTGTTATCATCAACAATCAGAATCTTGGCGTCATGTATATCGGCCAACGCCGTTGTCATAACCAGGTCATCAAGATCAAAATCCAGACTCATGATTTTTTCTCCAGGAGATCAAGTATCGTTTTATACAAAAGTAGAGTATCAACCGGCTTCGGCACATGCCCGGAAAAACCCAAGCGCTGAATTCGTTTGACAGTTTTGTCCATCACATCGGCACTAACTGCAATAACTGGAATTTCTGCTGTTGCTTCCGTTTCTTTCAAACGTTTAAAGGTTTGAAATCCATCAATCCCGGGAAGATTCAAATCCATTAAAATCAGATCGGGAAGCATTTCCTTTGCTGCAACCAGCCCCTCTTCTCCAGTCATTCGACAAGATAGCTGAAAACCATCTAATTCAGCAAAAAACTCCTCCATGAAAACAATATTTATCTGGTTGTCTTCGATATACAAAATATTTCTTATCGCAGGATGAGCACTGGAGACCAGCTGCTCCTCAGTATGGCTAGGGGGCAGTACATTTAACGGCAAATTATCCGCATCAGAAACGGGCAACATAAACCAGAAAGTACTTCCCTGACCCAATTGGCTATCAAAACCAAGATCACCACCCATTTTTTCAACAAGCTGACTGGTAATAGCCATTCCAATTCCGGTTCCTTCAATTTCATCCGGATTGTCAACCGCACGGGAAAACGGAGTAAAAATATCCTGCTGTTTCTCTACGGGGATTCCTATTCCGGTGTCAGAAATAATAAACTTCAGGAAACCTGACTCAGACTCATCCGTATCAATAATAATCTTCCCATTGGGACGATTATATTTCACGGCATTAGAAAGGAAATTTAGCAGAACCTGTTTAACTCTAACCAAATCAGCTTTTAAATAAGGGAGACTTTCACATTCGCAGTTATTCACAATCTCAATCTGTTTTTCCTGGGCAAGGGGAGAAATCAGAGAAAGACATTCATTGATAACAATTTTCGGATCAACATTTTCAACAGATAAAGCAAATTCTCGCGATTCGATACGAGCGAGATCAAGAATCTCATTGATCAGGCTCAGGAGATGATTTCCAGCGGTGTGAATCTGCTCTGTCATCGATTTCTGTTTTTCATTTAACGGATTTTTCTTACTTTTAAGCATCAATTGAGAAAAACCGTTTATAGCATTCAATGGCGTTCTGAGTTCATGACTCATCTGCGAAAGGAAATCAGATTTCGCCCGATTGGCATTCTCAGCTTCTCTTTTAGCTTTTTTAATTTCAGAAATATTCTCTTTTACTGCAGCAAAATTTGTAATTTCCCCGGTAGAATCCTTAATGGGAAGGATAAGAACATTCTCATCATACAGCTCGCCATTTTTCTTTTTATTTATAAATTCACCGCGCCAAACCCGCCCGGAAATGATTGTTGCCCAAAGTTGCTTAAATGCCGACTCCGGAGTTTTCCCAGATTTAAGAACCCGTGGATTTTGACCGACGGCCTCAGCAAAACTGTAACCACTGATCCGCTCAAACGCCGGATTGACGTATTCAATGGTTCCATTTTTATCAGTAATAACAATACTGCTCGGAGATTGCTCAACCACAAGACGTAACTTATTTGTCTCGGCCTCAGATCGCCTGCGTATGGTAATATCACGCGATGAAAAAATATACCCATCCCTTCCATCGTCCTGCTTAAATTTATAGACGTACGATTCCAAAAGGAGAAACTCTCCTGAACAGGTCCGTACTCTATATTCAAGTGCTCCATTGCGACCATATCGATCATAAAGGGTTTGCATATCAACCCCCTTTATATCTTCTTGATCAACAGTTTCTCTGATATTGCGCCCAATCATTTGTGCAGGCGAGAGACCCAGCACCCTTTCAGCTGAGGGGCTGATATAGGTCATGGTGCCTTCTGGATCAACAATTGTGATGATATCGGAAATATTCTCTATAATTCTTCGATAATGGCGTTCACTTTTGGCTAGCTTCCGTTGAGCTTCTTTCCGTTGCAGAATTTCCTTCTCTAACTCATGGGTACGAATTTCGACCTTCTCTTCAAGCTGGACATTAGCCTGCTGCAAAGCGGCTTCAGCCCTCTTTTTATCCGTAACATCGAGAGAATATTCTATCATTTGAATCAACTTTCCCTCTTTGTCAAAAATAGGATACCCATGAACCTCAAGATAAATTTCATCTCCCTGTTTATTGCGGAGAACCCTTTCAAGAACAACTTCTTCACGTGTTTCTTTTATAATTTCCAGCGGACATGAAATATGATCACAGGGAGAATTCCGACCATGAGTCAATGCAAAACAGGTTGCGTTCCCGCCTTCTCGTTGAGCACGTGCTGCGGAGTTGGCAAGGACGATAGAATAATCCAGAGCATCTATGACATAGAAAGGGTGTGAAAGAGACTCAATGGTTTTTAATAAGAAATCGGCTTGTTTCATGACCTGGTCTTGAGCATTTTTTCGTTCTGCAATTTCTTTAACCAAAGCAGACGTCCGTTTTCTTACGATTTCTTCAAGATTACTATTCGACTCTTTAAGTTCCTGCTGATATCTCCGTCTCTCGTAGAGAATTTTCCGAGTTGAGCGCAGAGTCGCTCCTCCGGCAAGTAAAATCAATGCCGTGGCAATAGCAGCTACTGCAATTTCAATTTGTCGGTAAGTCGTAATAAATTGGGAATTAACAGCCCGGATACGATCCATTTCCTGCTGACTTTGCAGCAGCAAACCAGCAGAATGTTCCAAAACCCGGCCTATGAAGGGTGCAATACCCTTATAAAAATTATCGACTTTACGAATACTGCCTGCAATTTCAAGAGGATCATGGCCATCCAGAGCACTGATTTTATATCTAACAATGTCTTGCAGCCCAGTAATAATCTCACCGATTTCACTTAAATCGGTTCGGAACTCAAGAACCAGAATATTGAGCTCTTTAACCCCATGTGGGGTGTATTCCAAGCTTCTTGACATTGACTTTTCAAAATCAAAACTAATCAAATTTTTAATCGCAATTTTGCCGCCACGATCAATGATATCTATGATCTTCTGTAACTCTAATTGTAGCCTGGAGAGCGTTTTTAAAATGTGCGACATCTCTGGCTGAGAAGAGGCTCCAGTCAGATCGTGCATTCGTATATTAACGGCGAGAACTTTCTTTTGCAGGATGTGAGTCAATTCGATTTTATTTTGCTCATTTTCGAGCAGTGATTGCAGATAGGTTTGACGTTTCTGCAACAGGTGTGTCCCCAAGATAACTCCTAGAAAACAAACTGTAAACATCACGATCAGCAACAAAAGCTGAGGCATAATATTGTGTCTTAAAATTTTAAACATAAGAATGACTAATCCAAAAAACCATATTTACGAAAAATATTTTGACCGACAGCAGACACCGATAAATCTAAAACCTTCCTGGCAATATCAGGGTGCTGACTGTATTTGAGAATCCCCATTACGATAGGCTGCTTTTTCACATAAATATCAGGCAAAGGTAGAGACTCCATCTTTCCATGATTTTCTGGAAGAAATGCAACAGCATTCCAGTTGATAACCAAATCAGCATCATGATTTTTAATCGCGTTAGCTAATCCTTTGGAATCTGTCGTTAAATAAAGACTGTTATCCAGAGCATCCCTGTAGATCCCTGCCTCACTCAAAATTCTTTTGGTCTCTTTTCCTATCGATCCAGCCCGTTCATTTCCAAGAACAACATTAAACCTCTCATTGGTCAGATTGTTTAAATCAGCTGAAATATCCATGGGGTTGCCCGGTTGAACGAAAAGTTTCGCCTGGTTAAAACCGATCTGAACATTCTGTGTAATCAGCCCCCCTGCAACCAGAGTATTAAGATAAGACGCAGATCCCGGGAAAAATATGTCACCAACCTTATTGACTCTGATCGAACGAAGTAAATGTCCGGAATCACCGGAACTGATCCTGATTCGGCAATCCATTTTGTCTTCGACCAAAGCAGCTATCTCCTCAAGCGGCTGAACCAGTGTTATTCCACTGTAAATCAACAGCTCACAAGAATGAGTGTCCCTTGCTTCCGGATATTTTTCCATATCGCAGGCAACGACACATAACAGCATGGCAAAAATAATAGACAATCGATACATACCACCCCCCATGATTAATATGAACTAATCGACAATACTCGGTATCAGTCTTAGATTCAAGCAGAAAATGTATCACAAATAATGAATAAGAACTAAGGAGAGAGCATACTTGACTTATAAAAACAAAAAGGGCGATAGCTGCAAAGCCTATCGCCCTCGTACATATATCAGAAATTGTTTTCGGAAAGATTAGACTTCTTCCTCGGCACTGACAACAACTTTCAAATCAGCAACAACACCGGCGTCAAGTTTGACCGGCACAATGTGTTCACCAAGAGTCTTAATCGGTTCACCAAGTTGAATTTTCTTGCGGGGAATCTCAATTCCAGCTTCCTGAAGCTTAGCTTCAAGATCCATCGAGGTCACGGAACCGAAAAGTTTACCCTCTTCACCGGCACGCTGAGTAAACTCGCAGGTCACTTTTTCGATCCGGGCCTTAACGCCTTCGGCATCCTTGGTCACTTTTTCAAGTTTCCGGGAAAGCTGACGTTTCTGATGTTCAAGTTCTTTGACATTGCGGGAATCTGCAACACTGGCCAGTCCCTGCGGCAGCAGGTAGTTTCTAGCATAACCCGCCTTGACACTCACAACATCACCGATGGTTCCAAGACCATCGACATTCTCACGTAAAATCACATTTGTATTCATGTCTCTCCTCCGTATTGGATCGAGGTTATATACTCTTCTGTCTGGGCCTGCGAAAATCGATCCACAGATCAAAAACACCGGCACAGGTAATAATAATCGGTAAAGGGTTGAGTATCAGCAGAAGCAGATAAATCAAACCTTTGACCATTGGTGGATAGGGCTTTTTCTGCATAAAGCTGCTAACAACCGCCATTCCCTGCAAGAAATAGAGGGGAAGCAGAATAATCAGCAGATTGCGCCCGATCATTGCAACTATATCAACGGGAATCAGTAACGAAAAACCCGAAGCAATTAACAGCCAGATAACAACTGCCGGCACCCGCCAGCGGGGAAACGGGATTCCACTGATCTGGTAACTGTTCCCCTTGAAGCGTTGCAGCAACAACAGACACAGCACCTGAATCACCAGCAGTGACACCACGTAAAGTCCGTAAAAACTCTCCCTGATGAAACCAGCCATGCCATCCATCACCTGCTGCATCTCCTGCAGCTGCGCTTCGGTAAAGCCAGTATCCCGGTAGATCTGCATTGCCTGCTGAACTTCGGACTGGATCATCTGATTAATCAGATCATGCAGACCCGTTCCACTGACAACAACAGCAGCAAAAATCATTGCAACCGTCGCAACGACTGATCCAACCGTTGCATAAAGTACCGATTTATCCCACGGGATATGACGCCGTAAAAAAGCGGGGAGCAGCAATGAGCTGACACCAAATATCCCGATATAAGCAGCCAGCGTGTATGTCGTTGCCATTTGCTGCAACAACGCACAGGTGACAGCAACAACGACAATGCCGGATCGCAAGCCAAAACGCATACCAACGTATGCCGCCGCGATCGGAGTTAGCAAGTTGAGGAAAGAACCAAGTGGTCCGATCCAGCCAGCTCCAAGTAAGCAGAGTAGCGTTATTGCAATTCCTGCTGCGGTAAATAGTACCGACTGCCCTTTCATTCCAACAATTTAAACTGCGACTTACAAAGAGTGAGACGCAGTATAGGGCAGCAACGCAATTTGCCGGGCATTCTTGATTGCTTCAGCAATTTGACGCTGGTGAGCCGCACAAGTTCCGGAAATCCGCCGTGGGACGATTTTGCCCCGTTCGGAGAGATAGTATTTCAGGTTGTTCACATCTTTGTAATCAATCTTCTGACTCTTATCAGCACAGTAACGGCAAATTTTCCGCCGACCGAAGCGACGCCGTGGTGGTGCAGATGATGGACGTGATGATCTTTCGTAAGCCATGGATATTCTCCTAAACTGTTATATATTCAAGTAATATATTATTTTGTTTCTTCAACCGGAGCGGCTTCTGCTTTTTCTTCAGCAGGAGCTTCAGTTGTTTCCTCGGTAGCCTCTTCAACCGGCTCTTCCTCTACGATTTCCGGGAATTCTTCATCAAGACGAACAGTCAGAAAACGGAGGATTTTTTCATCAAGGCGCAAGCGACGCTCAAATTCAGCGATCACTTCCGGTGCTGCAGTAAACAGGGTTTGAATGTAGCAACCGCGCTCAACCTTTTTGATCGGATAAGCAAGTTTACGGGTGCCCCAGTTGTCCAGTTTGTAGATCTCCACCGCCTGATCGGTGAGAACCTTCTGGAATTTCTCCACAATTGCAGTTAACTCATCACCGACAACATCGGGATGGACAATGTAGAGTGCTTCATAATTTCTCATCAGTGTACTCCTCTAGGATTGACAGCCCCGGACACTAACCCGGAACAAGGATATGCCTAGACCCCCAACGGCTCTAGACGAAACAATAGCTTTTATCACAACCACTAATATGGTTCAAGGTTTTTAGACGTTCAGG
>JAMOPE010000271.1 GCA_027064785.1 Geobacteraceae bacterium | reverse complement strand
CGTGACCACCAACGGTCTGATAAACGGGGCAGACATTGGCACAGGCCCCGCAACGGATACAGTTGAGGGCATCCCGACACTGGGTTGATTCAGCCAGTGCACTGCGACCGTTATCAAGCAGGACGTAATGGAGCTCCTTCTCTTCACCATCACTGGGAACCGCCCCACGAATCCATGTCACATACGATGTCAGCAACTGACCGGTAGCATTTTTGGGGAGGACCTGGATAATTCTGGCAGCATCTTCGAGGGTCGGGACAAGTTTTTCGATCCCGATGAGAGCCACATGAACTTTTGGCATCGTTGAGGCAAGGCGAGCGTTCCCTTCATTGGTGACCAGAGCAATTCCACCCGTTTCGGCAATCGCAATATTTGCTCCGGTAATCCCGATATCAGCATCGAGATAGCTCTGACGGAGTTGATTGCGTGCCACCTCAACCAGGTGTTCAATTTCAGCAGGCTCCTGCTGTCCCGTCTCCTTACTGAACAGCTCAGCGACTTCTTCTTTAAACATGTGAATCGCCGGCATTACCATGTGACTGGGACGCTGCCCCGCCAACTGGACAATCCACTCACCGAGATCGGTTTCAAGTGCCTTGGTTCCCGCTTTTTCCAACGCAGCACTCAGATGGGTTTCTTCACTGACCATACTTTTGCTTTTAACGGCCAGCTTCGCCCCCTTTTTCTTTGCCAGATCCGCAATATAACGATTGGCGTCCTCAGCGGTTTCGGCTCGGTAAATAATCGCACCGGAGGCTTCGGCATTTTCGATAAACTGCTGCAGCAGTTCCGCGTGATTCTCCCGGACTGCTGTTTTCATTGTTGCAATATCGCTGCGCAGAGTTTCAAAATCGAGCCCGGCAAAAGCTTTCTCCCGCGAAAGGAGAAACGCATCTCCAAACTGATGGAGTGCGTCCTGCAGTTTCGGTGTTGCCAGAGCCCGATCAACCCGTTTGCGGTAGTTTTTGTTCCGCTGCTGCTTATTCATCGAATCATCCTTTTAAAAAACAGGTTTTAGGATAAAGGATACAGGTTCAAGGGATAAACCTGAAACCTGTATCCTGAAACCTTGAACCTATCCCCATTACATCTCCATAAAATCGTCAGAAAGACCCGGAATCAGTAAAACAAACAACTCTTTCGGACCATGAACACCGATAGTCAGAACCCGCTCAATATCGGCGGTACGGCTTGGCCCGGTGACATAGGCGATATAGTTCCGTGGATCACGCTGATGAAACTGGCGTAAAGGGGCAACCGCCTCAATTCCATCGGCGACAATTTTTGCGGGGTCAAGCAGGGCAAACTGCTTTGGCGGCAGTGTCGTCGCCAGCCGGATCTCTTCTGCAGTACTTTCGAGAACCAGAGTCCCGGTATCGGCAATAGCGAAATTGACCCCGGTAACCCCTGCTTCTGCCGTTGCCGCAACATCACGGAAGTGCTCAGTGGCAATCGTCACTCCAGCCTTTTTGAGTGCTGCCTTCAATTTAAACCGCCCGCCCGATTGAAATGCTGGCACCAGCAATGTTCCATCAATATGGTCAGCGATAAACTGTGCCGCTGCAGTAACTGAATCACACGGAATCACCTCTGCCCCGACACTTGTGGCCTTTTCTCTAAACGTCTCAATCAACTGAGTCATCACCACACCCTTTCACTATCTTGCAAATATTGGTCATACCACTTACGGTATATACCAAGAAATTAAATGTCAATGTTTTAAAATAACATTGTTATGTGTCGACCGACCAGTTTTTCTTCAGTGCGAAAACCCAATTCAACCACCCCAAAGTATGATTATGCTGGCAGCCGATTCAATCCAACTGGACAACTCTCAAATTGTCAACGCCTCGGCAATGGGGAACTGGTCGACCTGATCATCTACGATGGACTGCAAGATCCCTACTCGAAGCGGCACATGGGGGAAATCACCGAAGGCTGAATTGCCGACAACGGTTTCAGTCGCGAAGAGCAGGACGACTATGCAGCCCGCTCTTATCGCCTCTCCCAGACCGCCGTTGAAAACGAAACATTTGTTGATGAGATTGTCCCGGTCATCAAAAAAA
>JAMOPE010000270.1 GCA_027064785.1 Geobacteraceae bacterium | reverse complement strand
TGGAATCGCCCACGATTTCAATAATATTCTGATGGCCGTCATTGGCCACTGTGAATTAGCCCAACGCCGCTTGACCATTGAGTCTCCGGCGATGGAACACCTGCGCCAGATCAATTTGGCCGCCGGTCGTGCCGCCGATCTTGCAAATCAAATGCTGGCCTACTCCGGCAAAGGAAAATTTGTGGTCGAAGCCGTCGACCTGACCCAGATCATCATCGAAATGGAACATATTCTCTCTGTCTCTGTCAGTAAAAAAGCAACGCTGCGCTACGACCTGACACACGACCTCCCCAGTATTGAGGCCGATGCGACCCAACTGCGTCAGATTGTAATGAACCTTATCATCAACGCCTCCGATGCTATCGGTGATGGGAACGGAGTGATCGCCATTTCTACCGGAGCCATGGACTGCGACCGGGCTTACCTGGAAGAGGTCTGGCTGGATGAGAACCTAGCGGCAGGAACCTATGTTTATCTCGAAGTTGCCGATACCGGATGCGGGATTGAATCAAACAAGGTCAATCGAATTTTTGAGCCGTTCTTCAGTACAAAATTTACCGGTCGGGGTCTGGGCATGGCTGCTGTTCTGGGAATTGTACGGGGTCACCGGGGCGCAATAAAAGTTTATACGGAGGTCGGCAGCGGCAGCACATTCAAAATTCTTCTGCCTGCTTCATCACTGCCCGTCGTCAGTCAGAAAACGGAGAATGTCCTCGCTCCGCTCAACGGCAGCGGGCTGGTATTGCTTGTCGATGATGAAGCAACTGTTCGGAATATCGGTTCGGAAATGCTGGCTGATTTCGGATTTGAAACAATCACGGCTCGCGATGGGCAGGAAGCCCTCGACATTTTTCAGGAAAAGCACAGTGACATCAAATTTGTTCTGATGGATCTCACCATGCCCCGGATGGGGGGAGAAGAAGCGTTCCGGGAGTTCCGACGAATTGATCCCGACGTCAAAGTCATTATCTGCAGCGGTTACAACGAGCAGGAAGTCTCACAGAAATTTGTTGGGAAAGGGCTTGCAGGATTTCTGAAAAAACCCTACTTACTCGATTCTCTGCAAAAAATGATTCAGAAAATAACTGGAGAAGTGAAGCCGTAACGGTTATTTAACCGCAGTCAAAATATAGACCGGATCGTAGGCCTCAAACATTTTGTAGTCGGAATGGGGCCGGGTGCGGGCAATATTGACCGTCACCACTTCCACCTGATAACCGGCATTTCCAAAATACTCATTTGCTGCGGTCAACGTATCCAGCGTACTGGCATTCAAAACAATCCGGCCACCAACGGCAAGGCGTTGATCGACCGTATCCAAAATATCCCACAACCGGCCGCCGCTTCCACCGATAAACGCACAGTCAGGATCGGGGAGTTCATCCAGGCAATCGGGAGCATCCCCCTCGACAAGAACAACATTACGGGTATTAAACTTCTGCAAGTTTTCTTTGATAAATTGCCGACACTCCTCGTTGCGCTCAATGGCAAAAATACGCCCTTCAGGGAGAAGGTGGTCAGCCTCAATACAGATTGACCCCGAACCGGCACCAATATCCCAGAGGCACATATCGTGACGCAGCTTTAACTTCGCCAAGGTGACAACCCGCACCTCTTCCTTGGTAATCAACTTTTTAATACTGACAAACTCATCATCAGGGATCCCGAAAGTCGGAACATACTGCTGACCATCATCTTCGTATTCTTTCAACAAAATCAAAACGTTGAGACGAGCGACATCAAGTTCGAGAAGCCCTCTCACATCGGTCACACGGATTTTCTCAGCGTCCGTACCCAGATTTTCACACAGATATGCTTTGTAACCACCCCGGCGACGGCTGAGAAGCTCTCGACCGATAGCCCCCGGAGTATTGTTTTCATCGGTCAGAACGGCTGCTTTGTCGTTAGCAACAATCCGGTCAACAACATCCTTGATCGGGCGACCATGTGCCGAGACAAAAACTGAATCGTCCCATGGCTCACGAATTTTAGCGAAAGCGTATTGCACCGAAGTGACATTCGGCAGAAACTCAATCAACTCACCGGTCAAATTACGCAACAGATACCGTCCCAGACCAAAAAACAGAGGATCACCCGAAGCGAGGACAACGGCAGGACAATCGCAGCTCTGCAACCGTGCCACCATTGCCGCCGTGCTATTGTCATCAATTGTGAATTTTTCTCCGGGGAAATTGGGGAATAATCCCAGCAGCCGCTCAGCACCAAACAGTAACTCGCACTGGTTAATCAGCTCAAGAGCGTGGGGGGTAAACCCTTCATGACCAGCAATACCGGCACCGATAACATGAATTGACTTCATCTATTGCCTCCCTTTCGGAGAAATCTATAAAACGCTTCCTCGTATTCTTTTCAGCCGTTTAGCTTTTTGACAACGGCAATTCCATCGCTGAAATAATCGATCACATTATAGCAACCAAAATCCTGTTCAATATTAAACAGGCAATCCAACGGAGCTCCAATCGCATCAAGAAGAACCACCCGATTCACACCCCCGTGGGCAACAATCACGACCTCCCTGCCGATATGAGACTCAATAATCTGTTGCACTGCGGGACGAACCCGCTGCGCCAACTGCAGCAGACTTTCGCCACCGGGAGGAGCAACATTGACAATATCATCCAGGCGCGCCTGCCACAATTCAGGATCTTCACGCTGAATTTGCTGCCAAGGTTTTCCCTGCCAGTCACCGATATGCAATTCACGCAGATCCTCACGATAGACAGGATCGACTTTCTGCAACAGTGCAATTTGATCGGCGGCAACCCGGCAGCGATACAGATCGCTCGAATAGATCCCGCTCAATGTCAAATGCTGAAAACGACCGGCAAATGCCGCCGACTGCTGTCGGCCGAGATCGGTCAACCGAACATCGCCTTGCCCGTTGTAGCGTTTATCTTCAAATCCTGCAACCTGCCCGTGACGCAACAGATGGATCCGGGTTGCTTTCACCATTGAATCACTCCTGCTCGCTTTCGGGATCGAGAGCAGCTTCGATCCGTTCCCAGATCTCGTCACTCCCCTCCCGGGTTGATGCCGAGAAGAGACTGAAGGCATCGGTCGGCAAACCAGTTTCTGCTGCGATCGCCTTGATATGTTTCGCCCGCTGTGAACGGCTGATTTTATCGATTTTAGTAATCACCGGAATCGTCGGCACACCAAACTCTTCCAGCCAGTCGAGCATACGGATATCCTCTTCACGCGGGATGCGGCGGATATCAAAAATGAAGACGACCCCGTGAAGAGCCTCACGAATTTCAAGGTAGGTCCGGATCATCGGTCCCCACGCTTTTTTCACCGACAGCGGAACCTTCGCATAGCCATAACCGGGAAGATCAACCAGCGAGAGCTGGTTATTGATATTAAAAAAGTTGATTAACTGGGTTCGACCGGGAGTTGATGACGTTCGAACAAGACTTTTACGGTTGACCAGAACATTGATCAGTGAACTTTTCCCGACATTGCTGCGACCGGCAAATGCAATCTCAGGCAACTCTCCCGGTGGATAATTTCCCGGACGTGTGGCACTTTTAATAAACTCAGCCGATAGTATTTTCATATTTCATTCCAGCAATTTCCACCGGTACACGACCGATAACGGGGTCATCTGACAAACACAGAGAATAGCCCATGCAAAAGTCATTTGGCAACCGTCAAGAACAGTTGATCCGACATGTTTTAATGTGACTCTCCCGTGAACTGATGGTATATTTCACTTTACACAACGCTCTAATTATTACTATTATCGTCTCATATACAAGATGATGTTTAGAAAAACAAGGGAGAGAGAAATGTTAAGCCAGAAACTTGTTGACGCTATTAACGATCAGATTCAATACGAATACTATTCAGCATTCACCTACAAAGCAATGCAGGCATATTTTGAGGGGGAAGATCTCACCGGCATGGCCAACTGGATGAATATCCAGTTTCAGGAAGAAATGTCTCACGCCGAAAAAATGTTTAACTTTGTCTGTGAAACCGGCGGGAAAGTTGAGTTGAAGCAGCTTGATGCTCCACGCAATGAGTACAGCTCAGTTCTTGAAGTTTTTGAAGAGACTTTAAAACATGAGCAGGAAGTTACATCACGGATTAACAACCTGATGGATTTGGCTCAGGAAGAAAAAAACCACATGGCTCAGATCTTCCTCCAGTGGTTTATCACCGAGCAGATTGAGGAAGAAGCCAGTGTCGGTCATATCATCGCCAAGCTAAAACGGATTCAGGGCGATGGACGCGGCCTGATGATGATCGATCAGGAATTGGAGAAACGAACGTTTGCACCAGCCTGATGCGACACTGTCAGTCCAATGAATCTGAAGGGTTGCACAACATCAGCGTGCAACCCTTTTTTTGTGCAATTCTGCCTGATTTTCAGGTTAGTTATTGACTCAAAATCAGCGTTGTCAACCTGCTTGGCGGCCAAGCAACAGTTACAAATCACCACTGAATGCACATTTTAAAAAGCATTCCAGATGAGCAGATCACAGAAGAAGCGAATACACGCCAGATACTTGAAAGAATCCAGGAAGATGAGCGGGGTTTGATGATGATTGAGCAAAAACTGGCAGAAAGAAAAAAAGGGGGTATTGCACCGACTACCGAAGAATAGCACGAACCTAAAACAATCAGCGGCAAGAATAACTGCCAAAGGCCATACTTTTTCAGTACAGCCTTTAGCGGTTCGGTCTTAAGGCATAGGGCAGTTAAAATGAGCTGCTGATTCCGAAAAATTCAGGCCAGACGATCAAGATCATCAAAACAAAAACCTGTATCGCAATAAAGGGCACAACCCCACGGTAAATATCCACAGTACGGACTTCAGGAGGTGAAACCCCCTTCAGGTAAAACAAGCTAAAACCAAAAGGTGGGGTTAAAAAAGACGTCTGCAGGTTCATCGCCACTAAAATTGCGTACCAGACCGGGTTAATCCCTAGGTTATAGGCAATGGGAGCCAAAATCGGCACAATAATATATGAAATCTCGACAAAGTCGATAAAGAATCCGAGGGCCATAATTGCCAGCATCGACAGAATCAGGAATCCCCATTTTTCACCCGGCAGGGCCATCATGAAATCCTCTACCAGATAATCACCACCGGTATAGGTAAACACCATCGAAAAAGCCGTTGCGCCAACCAGAATAGCAAAAACCATCGAGGTGATTTTAACCGTCTCAAGAGAACTATCCCAGACCATCTTGAATGATAACTGCTGGTACATTGCAGCCAGAATAATCGCACCAACACCACCGACAGCAGAAGATTCAGTTGGCGTCGCAACACCAAATAAAATAGAACCAAGGACAACAATAATAAGAATCAAGGGGGGGATGATGGCTTTGAGTGCTCTGCCGACCTGCTGTGCTTTCGTCCCGTGCTCTTCCCCTTCCAAACGGATGGGGGGTGCGATTTCCTTTTTAAAGTAGGCAACGATGAGGATATAAATCACATAGCATAAAACAAGAGATAACCCAGGCCAGAAAGCAGCCAAAAACAGATCCCCGACCGGAACCTGAAAAACATCTCCAAGAATAATCAGAACAATCGATGGTGGAATAATTTGACCAAGTGTCCCTGCGGCACAGATTGAACCGGTGGCGAGTTTCTTGTCATAATTATATTTCAGCATGACCGGCAGGGAGATGACCCCCATAGCAACAACACTTGCACCAACAACTCCGGTTGAAGCCGCCAAGAGTGCCCCGACCAGTATCGTCGAAATCGCAATCCCGCCACGGACTTCACCAAACAGAAAGCCCATCGACTCAAGCAGTCTCTCCGCCAGCTTGGATTTCTGCAGGATAATCCCCATAAAAATGAACAGCGGTATCGCCATCAGAATGGTGTTGTTCATAACTGCCCAAATACGGTGCGGCATCATAGCAAACATGCCCGGATCAGCAAACAGACCAAAAACAACTGCAGCACCACCAAATGTAAATGCAACCGGGAATCCAAACAGGAGCAGCCCCAAGCAGACAACAAACATTATTAAACCAAGCATATCAACAGGTTTCCTTTATTGATCAAGAGTATTATCTCTATTAATTCTAGATTTTAATCAGAGGGTATCTTTGTCTGTACCGTGAGGTGGTGGTAGTTCCAAGCCACGATAGAGTCGGATATTTCGCAACACAAATCCGGCAGCAGAAATAATCAGACAAATAAAAGCGAGCGGAATAACCGACTTAATCAAATATCTGTGAGTCAGACCTCCGGGATCCCCACTGATCTCCCCTGAGATGTAAGCCTCATGGACAAACCAGATTGAACCGTTAATAATCAAAACGGCCAGTGGAACTAAAAAGATAAAGGTCCCGACAATATTAACGAGGGCTTTATATTTTGGACTACATCCATCATAGATAATATCGACACGTACATGCCCTTCTTCTTTTAACGCATAGGAGATACCAAGGAGAAAAACCGCAGCAAAAATATGCCACTCCAACTCCTGCATAGCAATGGACCCACTACGAAAAAGATAACGCATAATCGCATCGTAAAAGACGTTGACCAACATCACCAGCATCAACGCAGCGGCAATATAACCGACGATGTCGGAAAAAAGGTTGATAACTCGTTCTATTTTAAACAGCATAATAATCCTGCCGAAAGTAAAAGATGAGAAGAAAAAGGCTCCCGAAAAAACAATCGGGAGCCTAGAGGTACAATCAATCAATTCTACTCAAGGTTATCTTTGAGATACGCATAGTCAGAGATTTCAGTCCAACGACGCGCTTTTTTCATGTAAGCAGTCTGTGCATCATGGATTTTCTTAAACATTGGATCTTTTGCTGAGTACTTTTCAATCAGCTGCTCATTCGCAGCTTTCATCGCAGCAATAACTTCTTTCGGGAAGGTTTTAATTTTGATATTAGGATAGTCTTTGGTGATTTTTTCTAAATTCACAGCACTGTCATTATAGGATCGCGCATACATGTCATAAGCAGCCAGTTCCATGGCAACTTCAACAATCTTTTGCAGGTGCTTTGGTAACTTATCAAATGCCTTCTGATTGACCATAAATTGCAGTTCGGTTGCAGGCTCATGCCAACCCGTATAGTAGTAAGGAGCAATTTTATGGAAACCCATATTCAGGTCAAGAGACGGTCCAACCCACTCGAGAGCATCGATAGTACCACGATCGAGAGCAGTGTATAGCTCGCCGGGAGGGATGTTGGTGACAACAACACCAAGTTGAGAGAGAACTTCGCCTGCAAACCCGGGGATCCGCATTTTCAAACCATTAAGGTCATCTAAACTATTGATTTCTTTCTGAAACCAGCCACCCATCTGGTTGCCGGTGTTACCACCGGGGTAGGAGTAGACACCATGCTTATCATAAACTTCCTTCATCAACTCCATACCACCGCCATAGTAGAACCAGGCATACTGCTCAGGAGCAATCATCCCGAAGGGCATGGTGGAAAAGAACAGGGTGTTCATGTCCTTGCCCTTCCAGTAGTAGGACGCAGAATGACCCATCTGATACTGACCGGCCTTAACCATATCAAGGATACCAAGGGGGGCTTTATGTTTATTCTTAGAATCGATCCGGATTTCCATCTCGCCATTCGACATCTCTTTAACCATGTCGGCCATTTTGACAACCGCATCACCAAAAATCGGGAAGTTGGTTGGCCATGTCATCGCCAGCTTCCAGCGATATTTAGGAGCAGCTTCAGCCTGGGGCGTGAAAGTTCCGACCATTAGCAGTGAGAATACTGCTAGGAGACAAACTGACATGCGAAACATAGATCTTTTCATCCTCTTCCTCCGTCCAAGATAGTTTTAAATTACAGGGCGACTCAAAAAAAACAACCATCTAGGTTAGATTTCGAAAGAAGCCCCGGAGCACAGTATTGTATCAATAGGAAAACATCTTCTTCCCATGATCAATTTGGCAACTCTAAACTGGCAGACATGAATACACCAAGAGAGGAATAGGTAAGCGGTCGCATAGGTCAATTAAGCGGTAAAAAGTAGAATCAAAGCACCAAATGGACTTTAAGCTGGCGCAGATAACGACGACTGACGGGAAGAAGGTGGCCCAAATAAGTTTTTATTTCGGCCAAACCGTTGTCCAAAAGCCTAATTTCATCAATTTTATCAGCGTTAACGAGGTGTTGCCGCTGGCAGCGTAATAACGGAGTCCGCTCCTCGAGAATTTTCAAAGTCAGTTCAGTAAAAAACTGCCCTTCAGATGTCACAACATGAATACCAGTCAAATCTGAAAAAATGTGTTCCACGTCAATGATATGAATCAATTTGACTCTATTTGCGAACTGACAGGGGATACAACGCAACGACTCAACTTGGTATTGAGGCAGTTTGCCACTTCGAATAGTTTCTCTCACCTTATTAACCGTTTTCATTAATCGCTCGGCCGAGACCGGCTTAAGAAGATAATCGAGAGTTTTTTCTTCAAACGCTTTGAGTGCATGCTCATCATATGCTGTCACGAAAACCACATGCGGCATTAATTCATCTTCAATCATTGCCAGCAGCTCAAATCCATTCAATACCGGCATCTCTATATCCAGAAAGAGCAGTTCCGGCTTTTCAATCCGAATCCGCCGCAAAGCATCGATTGCATTCGCACAGCTGCCAAGAAGTTCAAAAGCTCCCGTTTCATGAACAAGGTGCTCTAACTCCTCCCTTGCATGCTGCTCATCATCAATAATTAGCGCACGAATCATTTGCCACACCTTTCACCAACGGCAACTTGACCTGAACCAGAGTTTTTTGCTGTGGTTCACAATCAATCGTTAATCCATACTCGCTGCCGTACACATTTTTTATCCGTCGATCGACCAATCGAATTCCCAACCCCTGAGAATTGAGCGATTCACAATAATTTCCAGCATTATCCTCAACTTCAATTACAATCAATTTTTCCTGACAATAAACCCTGATCCAGATCTGCCCGCGCTCCAGCAGATCAGCAATACCATGCTTAATTGCATTTTCAATCAAAGGCTGCAGAGTAAAAACCGGTATCCTTAAATCAAGCAGGGCCGGGTCAATTTCATGGTTAACCGTCAAGCGCTCCCCGAACCGGGCTTTTTCTATTTCAAGATAGGCACTGATATGATTCAGTTCCTCTTCCAAAGTTACGATATCACTTTGAGGTTTCAGATTCGTACGAAAAAAATTAGAGAGTTGCATCAATAACTGACGGGCCCGATTCGCATCCTTACGAACGATCGCCATAATTGTATTTAAAGAATTGAATAGAAAATGAGGATTTACCTGAGCCTGGAGAAGTTTCAATTCTGATTGAATCAATAGAGATTTTTGCTCTTCATAACGGGAGCGCAATAATTGATGTGAGTAGAGAGTTGCCAGGCCTTCACCAAAAGAACGATTAATATTCAGAAACAGTTTGGTTTTCGGTTCATAAAGGCTGATCGTGCCAATAACTTCTTGGTCCAATCTTAGAGGAACAACCAGTGCCGATCTCAGAGGACAACCTGAAGAAAGAGGGCACTGGAAATGATCCGTATATCCGTCAGCAAAAACCACTTTATTTTCGGCAAGTGCCTGCTTTGACCAGCGACTGACGACCGGATTGCCAGTACAATGGTGATCCGAACCGATACCTGAAAATGCCAGAATTCTCTCCCGATCAGTAATGGCAACAGCGCCAACCCCTGTTTCCTGCCGGATAACTTCAGCCATTTCCCGAGCAGTTTCAGGACTAAACCCTCTGCTGAGAATCCCAAGAGTACGGTCTGCAACTGTGAATGCTTTGGCCGAAAAACGGGCACCCACTTTATCACGCATCCTTCTCTGATCCCGAACCATGCTCATAAACAGCGCAGCACCAATTGAGTTAGCACAGATCATCGGCAGCGCAATCACCTTAACAAGAGCAACAGCGTCCCCAAAAGGTCTAGCCAGCAACAGAATAATTGACATTTGCAGTATTTCTGCAACCAACGTAGTCAGAAAAGCAACCGAGGGCAGAAACAACTGTTCCGGTTTTTTTCTCTGGACTAAGAAGAAAAAAACCAATCCGCCAATCAACCCCTCGACGGTGGTTGAAATACCACATGAAAAGGCAGTAAAACCGCCAAGAGAAAAACGGTGCAACCCTGCAGTTATTCCAACAGCCACCCCTAGGATCGGGCCACCAATCAACCCGGCAAGAACCGCTCCGATCGCCCGGGTATTGGCTATAGCACCTTGAATTGGCAAGCCGGTATAGGTTCCTAAAATAGAAAACAGTGAAAAGACAACATAGAGAACCAGCATTTGCCGCGGCTGTAACCGTGCACCAGACAAATAATCCATCGCTGGAGATTTGCTGAATAAATAGGCAACAACAATAATGACTGCCGTCTGTTGTAGAAGCTCAAATATCAGAGACATAGAATCGCTCTCAAGGAAAAAATCAGTAGATTACAAGCATAAAGTTTTTTGGCAAATGGTGCAAAAAATTCTACTGTGAGTGGTACCTCCTTCAAACTCAGTGGAAAAACTCGAACTAGACAGCCGACTGCAAAGATTTTTAGTCGTAAGTTAGTCACAAAATCAAACATAATTATATAGAATAATTCCTTAGTCATTGGCTCAAAACCCAACATACCAGTGTACGGCAAGCTACGCATTGAGTTTATATTTTATGCCTAGCGGAGGGCACATTATGAAACTAATCCATTTGATTATCCGTCTAATCGACGGGCTCAACACCAAGATCGGCCACGCAATCTCGTGGTTGAGTACTTTACTTGTTCTGTTGTCTGTTACGACGTATTCACCCGCTACTTTCTGCGGAAAATTAGTGTCAGGGTTCAGGAACTGGAATAGTATATCTTTGCCGTACTGTTCCTGCTTGCCGCTGCCTACGCCCTGAAAGAAGACGGGCACGTCCGGGTCGATGTTTTCTATACGCTGCTATCTCACCGTGGTCAGGCATGGATCAACCTGCTGGGCGGTATCATCTTCCTGATTCCGTTTTCCATTCTGGTCATCT
>JAMOPE010000269.1 GCA_027064785.1 Geobacteraceae bacterium | reverse complement strand
GGGACACGGTTTTCGTTAGCGGTGCCGCCGGCGGGAACTGCTTGTTTGGAGGAGTTTGGGCCGATAATTGCCACGACCTCTTCCTGCTCGATCAGTTTGAGAGCAGCGTTGACCGCTGAGTCAGCCTTGGACTCGTTGTCCATGTAGACGAACTCGAGCATATACTTTTTGCCACCAACTTCGAGGCCGCCGGCACCGTTGATATCGGCAAGGTACATTTCGGCAGCATTTTTGGATCCTTCACCGACTTCAGGGATATCCCCAGTCAGCGGAATATTGAAACCGATCTTGATGGTTTGTGACGCCAGTGCTGGAATTGCCAGCATGACGGCGAGACCGGTCAGCAACAGGGTGGTCGCAAATCTTTTCATGGTACCTCCTTTTAATGAGTGATAGAAAGCAGTTCTACAAAATTGTAGATCGTAATAAAAAGCCGCCTACCGGACTTTCTCCGGATTTTGGCGGTTATGCTTTCCATAAATAATCGGCGTTATTTTCTCCAGCTTCAAAACAGGCTAAGCTTATCATGAAATAGGGTTATATAATTTTGCAAAACGAGAAAAAAAGCAACAGTTTTATCGTTACGGTTTTCTCAGAATGGCTGGAGTGGTCGCGATTATAGTTCGGTTTTATCTCTTTGCTCTTCGAAATTTTCGATTATGCATAGTGTCGGTGGAAATGGTTTCCCTTTGTGTATATGCACAAAATATGGTATTTTTCCAAGGTCGATATCATTTAGCATAGGGGGACTCATGGCTTCACGTGTTTTTCGTAGTGAAACGGACAAAAGCATAGCGGTGTTTATCAGTGATCTTGGCAAGACGATGGCACTGCGCGGTTTTATTATCCATAACGAAGACAAAATGGAAATGATTCGCCATTTTGGTCATCACGGAGTTGAGTTGGCCGAGGGGTTTGATCTGAATATGATTCAGGTGTGCTCCCCGAAAAAATCGGCTCTGTCGATGATGGAGAATCTGGAGCGGGCAGTTTTGCTGCCAAAGTTTATCGTCGTATTCAGCAAAGAAGGGAAGACTCAAATCCGAATGCTGCTTTTAGGGAAGAAACTAGTCGCCGATCTTGTCGATGATGAAAAGTTTCCTGCTCTGGAGACAGACGACTACAATAATTTACTTCTTGCTATAGAAGAAGCACTTTAGCGGATAAAATAACCATGTCACCAAGACCAAGAAAACCGAGACATTGCTGCCCCAGTCGGCAGCCGAGCGATTTGACGTTTAAGCCAGCGGGGACACCTTTATCAAAGCTGGAGAGTGTCGAGTTAAATTCTGATGAACTGGAAGCTATTTCGCTGTGCGACCGCGATGCATTAACGCAGGCTGAGGCCGGTGAGAAAATGGGAATTTCGCGTGGAACGGTTCAGCGCCTGGTGACCAGCGGCCGCAAAAAAGTCATTGAAGCGTTGTTGTCAGGGCATGCTTTAATTATCAAGCCGCACGAATAGCGATTTTATCTATCTACCGGAGACATTATATGGCGATTGAAATTATAACGACGGGTGGGACGATCGATAAGGTCTACTTTGATGCGAAGAGCAGCTTTGAAATCGGTGAGCCACAAATTGGTGAGGTTTTACAGGATGCTAATCTGACCGTTGAATATCGGATTACACCGCTATTACGCAAAGACAGTCTCGACCTGACGGACGATGATCGTAAACTGATCAAGGAAGCGGTCATTAACAGCTCGACAGCACAAATTGTCATCACCCATGGAACCGATACCATGGTTGAGACGGCCAAATATT
The DNA here is from genome assembly GCA_027064785.1 of Geobacteraceae bacterium. GTDB lineage: Bacteria > Desulfobacterota > Desulfuromonadia > Desulfuromonadales > Geopsychrobacteraceae > Desulfuromusa. The sequence goes on along the minus strand of JAMOPE010000269.1, from coordinate 9,271 downwards.
TACAGGGGATTGCTGGAAAGACAATCGTTTTAACCGGAGCGATGCAGCCGGCCCGGTTCCGTTTTACCGATGCCATCTATAATATCGCCAGTGCAACAACTGCTGTTCAATTGCTGCCTGAAGGGGCGTGGATTGCGATGAACGGTCGGTGCTTTGACCCCCAAAAAACCCGCAAGAATGTTGCAATGAACAGGTTTGAGAATCTGTGAGGGTTACTGTCGTTTACAAAGAAGAAAACTGCTTCCGGGCTGCTCTTTAGCAGCCTTTTTCATTTCTGTACAGATGTCGATTACTTCAAAAGCGGTCGGATTTTTTCGCTGGGCTAGATTGACAGCTCCCATGCTGAGGCTTATCAGTGGGTGTTTCTGCTCTTTCCCCTCCCGGTTCGTTGCAACGACGTAGCCTCGGTCGATGTCCTCCGCACTATAAAATTCACCGATCCCTAGATCTATACGGCGGATAATTTCATCGGCAACCTTTTGGCACGTATCGACCGGAACGACAAAAACAAAATCATCACCACCGATATGGCCCAGAAAACAATCGTCACAGCCGGCAATCTGAAGTGCAACGCGAATCACATTTGCGGTGAAGATAATGACATCATCTCCGCGTGAAAAGCCGTAAGTATCGTTGTAGATTTTAAAATGATCGAGGTCGGCATAGACGACACAAACTGCAGCTTTCTCGCCAACGACTCGCTGGATTTCTTTGAGAATACTATTGTTTCCCGGGAGCCCGGTATTGGGATTTGCATCGAGGGCAAGAGTGTTGAGGCGTTTCAATTCAGCAATGGCTTCGCTGAGCTTGAGTTGATTTTTAATTCGGACAGTGACGGTGGGGGCGTTGAATGGTTTGGTGATATAATCGACAGCCTCTGCTAAAAAACCCTTTTCTTCTGCACTGATGGATTTATCGGCCGTTATGAAAATGACCGGGATGGCGCTGGTTTGTTTGTCAGATTTTATCTTACGGCAGAGGTCAAAGCCGTCCGTGTCGGGGAACTTTGTATCGAGAACAACCATGTCGATGCGGTTTTTTTTCAGTTGCTTAAAAACTTCGGCACCGTTTTTTGCGACAACGACGTGGTAGTTATCTTTCAGTGTTCCAATCAGCGTTGCCAGATTGAAAATCTCAGGATCTGCAATCAGAATCCGTTTTTTCTCAGCTGTGGCCATGGAAAGTCCTCTTTTACCGAAAAGAGTGCAGATAATGTCAATTTGAAAGGGACAAGGTGATCTTCTTGTCGCTTTTGATGATAACTGTACCATCTCCGGGCTGTCAAATTTAGAAAATAGTCTGTTATCGCCCCGATAAGTAGAAACTTTCTGAATGGTTGATATACTTAACGATACTCTTTCTATTTTTCATCTATATCAAGGTTGTCAAGGGAGGTTGTTGAAAAGGAGGTCGATATGCGGAGTCAACGTCGGACACATCTTTTGCTACTCAGTCTCATTTTTATCTTTAGCCTTGTTACGATCCCCAAATCTGCACAATCATTTGAACTTCTTCTTGGGACAGAAGCTCCCGGGACGTTTTCCTATTTCAGCGGAAGGGTTATTTGCCGGCTGATAAATCAACAGCTTGCCGGTGTTGAGTGTCGTCAAGTCACAGCTGATAATGGTGTCTATAATCTGACGGGTTTGCATGACGGGGCTGTCGATATCAGCCTGGTTGATTCACAAACCCTCTTTGCCGCGATGAATAAGACGGGTCAATTTAAATATCTTGATATCGGTTACGATAACCTTCGACTTCTTGCACCCCTTTACGAGACCCCTGTCGCTCTTGTCGTGCGCAAAGATGCCGGGATCTCTTCACTGGATGATCTGAAAGGGAAACGGATTAATGCCGGGACGCCTCAGTCTCCGCAATACCTGGCCGTCGCTACAATTCTACGGGCAAAAAACTGGTCGAAGGATGATTTTAGTCTGTTCGGTGATCTACCGCCATCAAGTGCACAGGATGATACCAAGGCGTTTTGTTATGGAACGATGCAGGCGATGGTTTTTTTAACAATTCACCCCGATTTTTCACTGCGGCAGTTGCTTAAGTCGTGTGATGCGGAGTTGTTGAGTGTCGATACCGACATTGAAAAATTTGTAGCGGGTGATCCTGCATTGTGGATGACAACAATTCCGTCCGGGCTTTATCCTTCTCAGTCTGGCCCGGTAACGACCTTTGGCGGTCGGGAATTGCTCGTCGTTTCTGCCGATCTTGATGAGGGTGTGGTGTCCGACATCGCCGCCGCACTGGTTGAGAATCGTCAACGCCTGATTGACGCCCACCCCGCACTGTCGCTATTTTCAGTCGACAACATGCGTGACGGCGTATCCGGTGGGATGAAACTTCACTCCGGCGTGAAAAAGTATCTCGCTGAAAACCCGTAATGCCTTAGAGGATCTGGCTGAGGAACAGTTGTGTCCGTTCATGCTGAGGATTGTCGAAGAAGACATCAGGACTGTTCTGCTCAACGATTTCACCGTCATCCATGAACAGAACACGGTCAGCGACACTTTTAGCAAAGCCCATTTCGTGGGTGACGACGATCATCGTCATCCCTTCTTCGGCCAGTCCGATCATAACGTCGAGAACTTCCTTGATCATCTCGGGGTCGAGTGCTGAGGTTGGTTCATCGAACAGCATGACTTCCGGGCTCATACACAAACTACGGGCAATTGCGACCCGTTGCTGCTGCCCACCGGAAAGCTGACCGGGAAACTTCAGAGCCTGTTCAGCGATTTGTACCTTTTCCAGATACATCATTGCGGCCTCTTCGGCTTCCTTTTTAGGGGTCTTACGTACCCAGATTGGACCGAGTGTCAGGTTGTCCAGGATGGTTAAGTGGGGGAACAGATTGAAATGCTGGAAGACCATGCCGACTTCGGCGCGGACTTTCTCGATATTCTTAATATCGTTGGAAAGCTCGGTACCATTCACAATGATCTGACCACGCTGGTGTTCTTCCAGACGATTGATACAGCGGATCAATGTCGATTTCCCTGACCCCGACGGACCGCAGATAACAATCTTTTCCTGTGGCTGAACTTTCAGGCTGATATCGCTAAGAACATGGAAATCACCGTACCATTTGTGCATGTTGATGATTTCAATAATGGGCTGCTCTGCGTTTTCGGTATTTGTTTTGGTCTGCGAATCGCTCATGACAATCTCTCTTGTTGCGGACACGTTTCCCTATCAGTGTCCGGTATGTAAATCTTTTTCCAGTTTGCGGCTGTAGCTCGACATTGCATAACAGAACGTAAAATAGAGCGTTGCCAGGAAAATATAAGCTTCAGTTGAGTACCCGGTCCAATCGGGATTGGAGAGGGTGACCATCGTCGTTTTCAGGACATCATAAAGGGCAATGATGACAACCAGCGAGGTGTCTTTAAATGCCGACAGTAAAATTCCGACGGTTGGTGGAATAACAATTTTAAGAGCCTGTGGCAGAATAATCAGGCGCATTGTCTGGTTATAGTTGAGCCCCAGTGAATCGGCAGCTTCATACTGGCCCCGCGGCATTGCCTGCAATCCACCCCGGACAACTTCGGCAATGTAGGCGGCAGTAAACAGGATGATTGCGATCAATGCCCGCAGGACTTTGTCGATCGTGATCCCCTCAGGGAGAAACAGCGGAAACATAATTGACGACATAAACAACAGACTGATCAGCGGGACTCCCCGGATCATCTCGATGTAGACAACGCACAAAGTTTTGATCGCCGGCATCTTTGAGCGTCGACCGAGTGCCAGAAGAACTCCGAGAGGGTAGGCGACAACCATCCCGAAGAAGGACAGCAGTAAGGTCAGAGGTAAACCACTCCATTGGGAGGTCTCAACGACCGGCATGCCGAAAACACCGCCGTACATCAAGGTTCCCATGATGATCAGATTAATCAGCCACAGCCATGCCAGAGATTTCTTCCAGCGGGAGCGGTCTTTTGAATAGATGACCAGTCCCAGTAGCAGAGCCATAGCGAGGACGGGGCGCCACTCCTGACCCGACGGGAAGAATCCGAGAAAAATAAATTTGATGTTTTGTGGAATAACCGACCAGCAGGCGCCATCGATATCGCGGCATGCTTCTGCTGAACTGTTCCATAAACTGTCGATAAATGCCCAGCGAACCAGCGGTGGAATCAACCACGACATCGCTGCAACAATGATGACAGTCAGCAGTGAGTTGTACCAGGTGCTGAACAGATTTGTTTTTAGCCAGCCGATGACACCAACATTGGTGATTGGGGGCGAAAGGCGCTCTCTTTTTGCTTTGGTCGTCTGTGTCATCGTTATCTCTCCACCAAAGCCATGCGCTTGTTGTACCAGTTCATAAACAGCGACGTTGAAAGACTGAAGAACAGGTAGACAACCATGATCATTGCGACACCTTCGATTGCCTGTCCGGTCTGGTTGATTGTGGTGTTGGCGACGGCGACAAAATCGGCATAGCCGATAGCAACGGCCAACGAACTGTTTTTGGTCAGGTTAAGCATCTGGCTGGTCAGTGGCGGGATAATAACCCTGAGAGCCTGCGGGAAGATAACCAGTTGCAGGACCTGTCCCGGTTTCAGACCGATGGCCATGGCTGCTTCAATCTGCCCACGTCCAATTGACTGGATACCGGCCCGGACGACTTCGGCGACAAAGGCTGAAGTGTAGAGGACCAGTCCCAGCAACAATGAAGCAAACTCAGGACTGACTGTGATACCACCGGAGAAATTAAAACCGCGCAGTTCCGGAATGCTCATTGCTGTCGGGGAGCCATACATAACCCAGATCAACAGCGGGATCAGGATTGCTCCGGCAGCGGTCAAACGGAGTGCCGGAAATGGCTGTCCCGTCAGTTCCTGGCGTTTGTGTCCCCAGCGGTTTGAAAACCAGCCGATAATCAACACGACGATAAACGCCAGCCCCATTGCGGTATAAGCCGGATTTGATTCGGGAACCGCAAAAATCAGTCCGCGATTACACAGGAACACCCCTTTCATCGGGTTGAGCGCCTGACGCGGTGACGGGAATGACTCGTAGAAGATGGCGTACCAGAAAAATAACTGAAGCAGTATCGGAATATTCTGCATCAACTCAATGAAGCCGGCAGCAACTTTAGATAATAACCAGTTGCTGGAGAGTCGGGCGATCCCGACAACACTTCCGAGGATAGTGGTCAGAATAATTCCGATGAAGGCGACCTGCAGCGTATTTAACGCGCCGACAAGGAGGGCACGAAAATAGGTATCTGAGGCCGAGTACGAAATAAGAGACTCGCCAATTTCGAACGAGGCCTCCCTTTCGAGGAAACTGAATCCGGTCGCAATTGATTGGCGTGCCAGGTTCGCTTGCGTGTTGGAGAAGAGGTAGTAGCTGATTCCTCCGACAGACAATAGCGCAAGAATTTGGAAAAATATTGCGCGTTTTTCGGCATCCCGCCAGAACGGGGGCTTTGCGATTGCGGTGTTGGCTGAATTTGACATACTTGGTTTCAAGTGGCGATTCCCGTTATAGCAGTAAAACCTAAATCAGTGAATGGATTGACAAATAATAGCGCAAGTCATTGAATCACTTAGGTGCCTCAAAATCAACGCTGAACCTTTTGGGTGCAGCTAAAGGTTTTTGAAACACCCATTTGATCCAAGCACAGGCACTCTTTTTTTGTCTCCCACTCACCGCTTTAGGTTCAAAAACAATCCGCCACCGGAATCGACAGACTCCGGTGGCGGCATTTCATTTACGACAATATTACTTGAATGGAGGTGAATACATCAAGCCGCCATTTGTCCAGAGTGCGTTTAGTCCACGCTCAAGACCCAGCTTGGTGTTGACACCAACGTTACGCTCGAAAACTTCACCGTAGTTACCAACTTGCTTGATGATGTTGTAAGCCCATTTTTCGTCCAGACCCAGAGCTTTGCCATTGCCTGCGGAAACACCGAGGAAGCGCTGGATAGCAGGATTTTTGCTCTTGAGCATTTCATCGACGTTCTTGGAGGTAATACCAAGCTCTTCAGCATTGATCATTGCCAGAACCGAGAAGTCAACGATATCTCTAAACTGGTCATCACCATGACGGACGGCAGGTGCCAGAGGCTCTTTGGAAATGATTTCTGGAAGAATGGCGTACTCTTTTGGATTTGGAGCGATAGCGCGGGTTCCTGCCAGCTGTGAGGCATCGGAAGTCAGAACATCGCAACGACCGGCGAAGAAAGTTTTAGCCAGTTCGCTGGTGTTTTCGATAACAACCGGTTTCCATGCCATTTTGTTGGTACGGAAGTAGTCAGCTGCATTTTGCTCGGTGGTGGTGCCGGGGAGAACACAAACGGTTGCACCGTCCAGCTCTTTAGCACTTTTAACGCCGAGTTTTTTCGAGATCAGGAATCCCTGCCCATCATAGTAGTTGACGGCAACAAAGTTGAGCCCCAGCTGAGTCTCACGGCTCAGGGTCCGGGTTGCGTTCCGGGTCAGAACGTCAATTTCACCCGACTGGAGAGCAGTAAAGCGCTGTTGTGCAGTCAGGGGAGTAAACTTAACTTTGCTGGCATCACCAAAAATAGCGGCTGCGATCGCACGGGCGGTGTCAACATCAAGACCTTTCCAGACGCCTTTTGCGTCAGGCATACCAAAACCGAAGACGCTGCCGTTAACTCCGGCCTGAATAAATCCTTTACTTTTGACGGCATCAAGATCTTTACCAGCATAGGCAAAGGATACCAGCATCAGCGAGAGACTGAGAACCAGAACCAGTGTTTTTGTAAATTTCATACGTTTCTCCTCCTGTCATTAGGGGTTAACCTGTGAAAGTCCAAGGCAGAATAGAAATCAATCCTGCAACAAAAAAACCACTGTACCATTTTCAAAAAGAAAAATTCCACCGTTATTATTAAAGCACAAAATAGATATACGTCAATGAATCCTCCTCTGTCAAATATAACCATCTGTTTTTATAGATGAAATAATTATTAATAGAGATTTTTAAATGACCATTGAATCTCACAATTTTTAGCAAAACGGTGTTATCTTATTGCTCGGGTGCTTCTCGTTTTATATCGAATTTGAAAGCAGCTCGATGTGATTAAATCTGTTGAAATGGTGGTTGTCGCGGCGAGGTTTTCAGCCGCGGCGTGACCTGTGGTGTGCCAGTCAGTGGATTTTGGGTGATTTCAATATCAAAACGGAAGAGCTGGCAGAGATTCTCTTTGGTGATGACCTCTTCAGGTTTTCCGATGGCAACGATTTCCCCGTCGGCCGCTATTAGCAATATCCGGTGGGAAATGGCTGCCGCTAGGTCGAGATCGTGACTGATTTGAACGACTGTTGTTTGCTGTTTTTGGTTTAATTGTACGAGCAATTCAGTTAATTCGAGTTTGTGGTCGATATCGAGATGGCTGGTTGCTTCATCGAGAAATAGAACGGCACTGTTCTGGGCCAATGCCCGTGCCAGCAGAACCCGTTGCTGCTCACCACCACTGAGTTGAGTGACGTAGCGGTCTGCCAGTGGGAGGATGTCGGCCAGAGTCAGGGCTTTCTCAATAGCATCAAGGTCGGTTCTGGTGTGAAAACGGAGAAGGTTTTTGCGGTGGGGATAGCGCCCCATGGTGACCAACTCGCGCACCGTGTAGGGAAATGTCAGGGTCGCAGATTGAGGGACGATGGCAACCTGTCGTGCCATTGCTTTCGTTGAGATCTGATCGAGAGGGATGTTGTTCCAGCGAACCTCTCCGGTGTTGGATTTTAACTGACCACGCAACAAGCGCAGGAGAGTCGATTTTCCGCAGCCGTTGGGACCAATAATGGAAAAAATTTCTCCCTGTTTAACAGAAAAATTGAGTTTGGAAAAGAGAGGTTGTTTGCCGAACGAAAAAGAGAGGTTGGATACCTGAATCATAGTCCTCCCCCTTTTTTTCGCAACAGGTAGAGGAAAAAAGGAGCCCCCAGCAGGGCGGTGACAACCCCGACGGGAATTTCTGCCGGCGCATAGAGAGTCCGGGCAATCGCATCGGCAACCATCAGAAAACTACCACCCAGAAGAGCTGAAAATGGAATCAGCATGCGGTGTGATGGCCCCCAGAGGAGGCGGCAGATATGGGGGATAACCAGACCGACAAAGCCGATTAATCCTGCTAGGGCAACGGCACAGGCGGTTAATGCTCCGGCGACGACAAACAGGATTAAGCGGGTTTTCCCGACATCCAGCCCGAGATCGGCGGCGGTTTCCTCTCCCTGAGTCAGTAAATCGAGGTGGAATGATTGCCCCCAGAGGATTAAAAATCCGGTTATCAGCCATAACCAGCCCCAGACCAGCCAGTCGGGATCGGCAAGCGACAGATTCCCTGCCAGCCAGAAAATCGCCTGCCGGGTGGCATCGGTCGGAGCACGCCAGAGGAGAAATAACAGTAGTGCCGCTGCCAGACTGCCGACCATCACTCCGGCAAGAATCAGTGTGTGGGACGAACACGTGTGAGCCTGGGCGACCAGATAGACGAGGAACAGAGCTGTCAGGGCACCGACAAATGCTGCTAGGGGAACGATGATTGGAGAATGGAGTCCGCAGGTTAAAGCTGCAACCGCACCGAGTGCCGCCCCGCCTGACACACCAAGGAGATAAGGATCGGCAAGGGGGTTACGTAAAACAGCCTGAAACGTCACGCCCGATAAACTTAAAGCAGCTCCCACCAGTCCGGCGAGCAATGCCCGTGGCAACCGAACCTGCCAGATAATGACCTGTTCAATTTGCTGTCCCGGGCCCTGTAATAGAATTGAAGTGAGATCCTGCAATGAAAGGCTGAGATCTCCTGCTGCCAGCGAGATGAACATTGCAACCAGTGGAGATGCCATCAACAGCAATCCCCACAGCCAGCGCCTGCTGTATATCGGATGGTTACTCATCTAATTTAATCTCAGGGTGAAAAGCTTTCGCTAATGCTTCGATGCCAAGGATCAGGCGTGGGCCGGGGCGATGTATCCAGTCGGCGTTGATGCGGATAATTTGTCCGCTTTTAACGGCTTGCAACTGGGGCCATTTAGAAAAAAACTGCTCTGGCTCCGGCTGGCCCGGATATGTCGAAACAATAATTGTTTGTGGATTCGCGGTCAGCAATGCTTCAGGATTCCATGTCGGGTAGCGTGACGGACCTTGCGGGACAATATTCCTTCCTCCCGCAACCGTGATGATGTCGTTGATAAACGTACCGGGCCCGGCAACGGTCAGTGGTTGCAGCATGACACACTCAAGGGTTGTTGGATGGGGACGTTCTGCCGTCAGACGCTGGAC
>JAMOPE010000268.1 GCA_027064785.1 Geobacteraceae bacterium | reverse complement strand
CTCCCGAACGATATCGGCAAAACGATCAATATTGGCATCATCAAGCGGGGCATCGACTTCATCCAAAACGCAGAATGGGGTCGGTTTTATCATGAACAGCGAAAAGATTAAAGCAACAGCTGTCAATGCTTTCTCACCGCCCGATAATAAGTTGACACTCTGCAACCGTTTTCCCGGCGGCTGAGCAACAATATCGATCCCCGTTTCGAGCAGATCATCCTCATCGGTCAGGCGTAATTCAGCTTGTCCACCGTTAAACATGCGTGGAAATATTTGCCGGAATTTTTCGTTGACCAGTTCGAACGTCTCTTTAAAACGATGCCGGGTCGTCCGATTAATTTGATTGATTGCTTTCTGCAGATCATCCAGCGACTGATTCAGATCATCGCGCTGCTGCGATAAAAAATCGTAACGCTCTTCCTGCTCGCGATACTCATCAATTGCCATTAAATTAACTTCGCCGAGAGATTCGATCCGTTGATGCAAACGGCTCAATTGCTGCTGTTGACGGGTCAGTTCGTCTTCAGTGGCTTCGGGAACCTGATGTTCAAGTAGATCAACCCGATAACGTTCCAGAACCGATTCGCGCAAATGGTCGGCATCGACTTGCAATTCGTGATGATTCAGCTGTAACTGGTTGACTGTTTTACGCAGTTCCTCAGCCTCAAGTCGCACCCGCCGCAGCTGGTCACGGAACTCGTCCAGCTGTCCCCGTTGTTCCTCGTAGTGCCCGCCTATCTTTTCACTCTCCGATTGCTGCCGACTGCGACGATCCAGTAAGACATCGAGCTCCATCTGCAAGTGCTGATCTTTTGTCTTTAGCTCTTCACGGGAGACATCCCCATCGTGCTGCTGTTGCTGCAATCGCCGGATTCGATCCTCAATCTCCTGTTGCTGCCGGCCAATCCGTTGTAAGGTTTCGAGCCGGGCCTGTTGCTGTTGCTGTTGCGATGCCAATCTGACCCGCTGGGCGGTTAACTCATCGCGGGACTGATCCAGATCAGAACGGAGGGACGAAAGTTGTTCCTGTAACTGCCTCGATTGAGCTTCGAGTTGTTGCTGACGATCTCCCACTTCAGCCGTTCTCCCGGCAAGCTGACGCTTCTCTTCCATCAGTGCCTCACGACCCTCATCAATTTGTTCCAGATCAAAAACCAGTAATTCAAGCCGCTTATTCAGACGATCTTCTTCGCTTTGCAGCCCTTGACGGTCCTTGGCAAGTTCCAGAGCCTGCAATTCAAGTCGATGTTTTTCTGAGGTTGCCGCCAGTTGCGCTTCTTCAACCTGCAGCAATCCTTCCTGCAACTCCTCAAAATCACCCTGAGCAGTCGTAAGCTGTTTTTCCAGCCGGACGATTTCTTCCCCAGCCTCTTCCAACTGGCGCTTACGCCGCAACAGGCCGCTATCGCTGGCACTGGTTGCCCCCCCTGTCAAACCGCCTTGCCAATCAAGACGCCGACCCTGCCGATCAACAAGGAGGATACCGACAGGCAGTGGAATCTGAAGATGATCAATAACATTGTCGACAAGAAAAACACCCACCAACAATTGGCGGACAGCTTCTTCGTAATTGGAGACAGAGGAAACCAGATCTGACAGGGGAGTCCCTTGTGAAAAGGAAATTTCTTCGGAAACAACCCCAGGAAGAAGGACAGTTGCCCTGACCTGCCGATCAGACAGCAATTTCAGTGCAGTTTCAGCCACAGTGGCAGAAGCTAACGGGATCGCCTGCAACCGCTGCTCCAGAGCCATTTCGACGACAGTCTCATACTCCACCGGAACATCCAGTACATCGGCTAAAATCTTCTCGCCGATTTTTTCAGTCAGGAGAGTTTTTGTCCCATCTCCATACCCCTCGAGATTGTTTTGGAGTTCTGATAACGACTCCTGAATCGAGCGCTGGGTTCCAAGCTGTTGACGCAGAATACTCAGGTTTTCCTCTTTGTTGCGTAACAGCCGCTTCTGCTCGTCCTGCCGGACCGCGAGTTCTTCACTGCGTTCGCTGAGGCTCTCCTGCTGCTGCTGAATCTTATCGATCTGTTCAAGTAGCCGGGAGCGCTGCCGGCACAGATCATCCTGTTGCTGCTGAATTTTCTGCGAATCGGTTTGTGCCAACTGCCGCCGCTGTGCCTCGGCAGTCAACTGTCGATCAATGTCTTCACTGCGATTCACCAACCGTGAAGTCTGGGCAAAAAGGTCCATCAGCTCTTTGCGACACTCATCAAATTGACGGTTGACATTTTGCTCCTGCGACAGGCTGACCTGCAGCGTCTCTTCAAGAATTTCAACCTGCTGCTGTAACTGTTCCAAGACCACCGCCGCGTCTTCCTGCTGCACTTGCAGTTGCTGCGACTCGGTATCAAGCTCAATCCGACGTTCATTCTGCAACTTTAACTCGGCAGAGATTTCATGATCCTGTGCAGTCAGATGTTCCTGCTGACGGGCAACAAGAATCCGCTCATTCTCAACCCGTTGCACTTCCGCACCAAGATGATAAACCTGCTCCTGTGCCTGTTTGTGTTCTGCCTCGACACGGGACAACTGCAACTGCTGTTCTTCAAGCTGCAGCTCCCCCTCTTCCAGTCGTGTGTCCAGCCGGGCGAGAACCGTCGTGTGCTCCCCCTTCTTCGCAGCAATCAGTTCAATATCTGCAGCCAGCTTCTGCATCCGGTTTCCTGCCAGAACCAGCTCAATCTGTTTTGCTTCATTGCGATACTGACGATATTTCTCAGCCCGCTGTGCCTGCCGCTTAAGACCGCCCATCTGGCGTCGAACTTCGGTGATAATATCGCCAAGCCGGATAAGGTTCTGCTTGGTCGCGTCCATCTTCCGCAACGCGGTCTTTTTTCGTGCTTTGAATTTGGTCACACCGGCCGCTTCTTCGATCAAGGCACGCCGCTCTTCGGGCTTTGCACTGACCAGCATTCCAACCTTACCCTGTTCAATAATGGAGTAAGCCCTGGCACCGACACCGGTATCCATAAATAGTTCGGTAATATCAAGGAGACGACACGGAGTTTTGTTAAGCAGATATTCGCTGTCACCATTGCGATAGAGCCGGCGGGTCACAGCAATCTCGGTATATTCACGGTAAGCAGCAGGGCAGAGTCCTTCGCGATTATCGAAAATAATTGTGACTTCGGCCATACCGTGCGGTTTGCGTGATTCACTACCGCCAAAGATAACGTCTTCCATCATACGACCACGCAGATGGCGGGCATTCTGCTCCCCCATTGCCCAGCGGATGGCATCGACGATGTTACTTTTGCCACAGCCGTTCGGACCGACAACACCGGTCACACCCTGCTCAAAATCGAGGGAGACTTTATCGACAAAAGATTTGAAGCCGACAATATTAAGACGTTTGATCTTCATGCCAAGTTAAGCAACCTTTGGAACTTAAATAGAGACAACCTGCAGCGGAGGGATTCTTGCGCAGGTCACGGCTATTTCTGCAAGCGCGCCATGTTATCAGGGGGTCGAAAGCATGTCAAAGAATAGAAAATAAGTGGCCTATTCCCCTTGCTGGGGCAATTCAGAACAAGTATGATGAGCCGTTACCGTAACGGCACTCCAATGTTATATCACTTTTTTCGGGAACCCTTGCCATGTATCAACCATCAGTGCGGGATGTCATCAGAATATCTTGTTATCTGCTGATCCTATTCGCCCTTCTACTGACCGGCGTCCTTTTTTATCTCAGTCAGCTCGACCTTGACGACTACCGGGATTCTCTCGAAGCCCGTCTCAACTCAGCACTGAACCAACCCGTCAAGATCGGTCACAGTTCCCTGACATTCAGTCGCGGTCTCGCCCTCTCTTTTGACGATGTGCAAATTGGGCCGGATGAGAAACCGCTGGCAAAAATACCGCGCATCACCGCAACCCTAAAAATAACCCCGCTGTTTGATGGCAGGTTCGTCCTCGGAGAAATCCATGTCAAAGAACCTGACATTCAACTCTGGCTCCCCTTTCCAGACAATAAGAAAAAGAAAAAATCCCGTTTCCTGCTGGCAAGTCTCGGAGTCAACAGCTTAAATATTGATAACGGCAGTCTGAAGATTCATCAAAAAGGGAGCCTGCCGACTGTTAGTCTTTCAAAGCTATCTGCCGTCCTTGAAGGTTGGAGGCTGGGACAAGTCGGATTACTGAAAATCGGTGGAAAGCTCGATAATTATGGTGCGGGATTTATTTTTGAGACCCGCGTACCAAGACACCAGGGGGCGTCACAATGGCGGAAAGAGTCTTTTGACACCCGGCTGACAGTGACCGATTTTGCAACAACAACCGTCCTGCCGGCAGAGATGCAGAATCTGCCACGGCACGTCACCCTGAAACTGTCTATATCGGGAACTCCAGCTGCAGGAGCAACTCTGGACGCCAAACTTATCGGGTCATCGCTGAAAAAAACTCTGTTCAATCTGTCCGGGCAATGGCTCTCGGCAGAAGATCAGGAGTCGGTGACAGCGATCAAAGGGGAGCTGCTTAAAGTTCCCCTGGCAGGAGAGCTTTACCTGTTGCGGCAGAACAGCAAGAATTACCTTGCCGGGAAGCTGGGGGCGCAAAATATCGTAATCACCCCCGCGTTGCTGAAAGAATGGAATGTCACTGATACAAGTTATCCGATCAATGGGAAACTTGAGCGCTTTAATCTCGAGCTAAAAGATAGCTGGGGGGATGACGGCTCCGCCCTGAATAATCTTATTCTCAGCGGCGGGCTGATCGCCAGAGAGATCCGCTGGAAAGAAGCGGGTCCGGTTCATTTACAGAAGTTGTCGTTTGATTTTTCACTGAAAAACAAAATCCTGGCCCTCAATAACGGTGTCTTAGTTGCCCATGAACAGCCCGTTACTTTTTCAGGGAAGATTCTCAGCGTCTTCCGCCAGCCACAGATTGAGATAGGAATTCCCCTTGATCCGCAATTAGACGTATTCACTCCACAGCTGTCTCTGCCGGAAGGATGGACACTCACTGGTCATATTCCCGCACAACTACAATTGAGTGGCGCACTCTCAAGACCATTTTTCCACCTGACCGCAGATCTTAACCAGGTTCAAACAACACTGGGAACCCTTTTCAAAAAAGATGTCACAGACAGTGTCAGCCTTGATCTAAAAGGACAACTGAAAACAAATTGTCTGCGGCTGGAAACTGCAACATTGAGCCTGAACGATACAAAAATTGCCGCATCAGGGTATTTTCGCTCATTGCCGGAAGGGCAGACATATCAACTGGCGATAACACCGGTCGACCTCAGGAAACTGCAACATTATTCTCCGCTCCTGACCAAGCTTAATGCTGCTGGAACACTCGCGGCAGAAATTTCACAGCAACAGACGGGGTTGCAAGGACGCTTAACCCTTGATGGTGTCGGAGCTCATCTGACATCACTGATCGGTAATTTAAACAATACAAATGGACAGATTGATCTTGACCGCCATGGGCTGACATTTCAGGGGCTGCATGCCTCGCTGGGTCAATCAGAATTCACCCTCACCGGGATTCTCAGTAACTGGAGCAAGCCACGTTTCAGTCTCGACCTGACAAGCAAAAAGGTGCATGCCCACGATCTCATCTTTGCAAACCGTCATCTCACCCTTTACGACCTGGACGGGCACCTGGATATCAGTGCGAGCGGTCTTGAGTTCTCCCCGGTTAAAGTACGCCTCGAAGACGATACCTTCGCGACGGTGACCGGAGACGTCAGTTTCAATCACCCCGAAGTCCACCTCGACATCCAATCGAACCAGGCTGATATTTTTGACGTCATCAACCTGTTTGTTGGACCGCACTCCCCGCCTCCGCCGGGAGGAAAGCCCCATCGGGTTCCCGTTATTATTACTGTCGATGCGAAGAACGGGACCCTCGGAGGGCTCCGTTTCCATAACGCAAAAGGGCTGATTATCAGTGATGATAAGCGTCTGACAATCTTCCCGCTGAAATTCAATAGTAGCGAGGGATGGTGTCAGGCACGAATTCTCTTTGACTACAATGATGATTCGACCCCTCTGAAGATCTCAGGACATACTGAGAATATGGATGCCTCCATGCTCCACCAGCATTTATTTGAAAGAGAGGGGCTGGTCAGCGGACAACTAAAGGGTGATTTCTACCTTGAAGGGAATCCGGCAGATGGGCAGTTTTGGACTACTGCAAAGGGGGGAATCCATGCTGAAATCACCGACGGCGTGCTGCGTAAGTTCCGTGGTTTAGCAAAAGTTTTTTCACTACTGAATGTCTCCCAACTATTTTCCGGCAAGCTTCCCGATATGGATAGAGAGGGAATGCCTTTTTCCCTGGTCAAAGGAAGTATTCTTTTCGATTCAGGTCAGGCGACAACAAAAGATCTACAAGTAGACAGTGTCGCAATGAATCTTTCGATCGTCGGTTCAAGTGATTTGATCAATGACAGACTCAACCTTAATCTCGGGATTATGCCACTGGGAACTGTTGACAAAATCATCACAACCATTCCGGTTGCCGGCTGGATTCTGGCAGGAGAAAATAAAGCGCTGGTGACAGCTCACTTTATAATTGAAGGAAGCAGTAAAAACCCGGAGGTCAGGGCCGTTCCGATCGAATCGGTTTCCGACACGGTCATTGGAATTGTCAGGAGAACCTTTGGACTACCGGGTAAGCTGATCAAAGACATTGGAACGGCATTTCAGAAAAAACCGACAAAAAAGGGAGCCGAATAAAAACGGCTCCCGGTAAAACAATCAGGGTTTATCTCCGACATAAACAGTCGCGATACCAAAAGTCTGGTCGACGTATTGGACCCGCCCAAAACCGGCATCGGTCATCATTTTTGAGAATTCTTCCTGAGCAGGGAACTCCATCACCGAATCGGGCAGATACTGATAAGCACTACGCTTGGAGATCAGGCCGCCAAGAGCCGGCAGGATTTTTTGAAAGTAGAAATAGTAGATTTTGCGGAACAATTGGCTACGCGGATTGGAAAATTCAAGGATCACCGCCCGGCCACCCGGCTTGAGAACCCGAACCATCTCACGTAACCCCGCCTGACGGTCGACAACATTACGGATACCAAACGCAATCGTAATGCCGTCAAAGCAGTTATCGGGATGAGGAATTTCTTCACACGGGGCATTGACCAGCATAATCCGCTCACCATAGGGAGAATTGTTCAGTTTTACCTGTCCCTGAACCAACATCCCCTGAGTGAAATCTTCACCGACAATTTTTATCGAAGAGTCGGTCTGCTTGGCAACCTCAAGGGCAACGTCACAGGTTCCCGTTGCAATATCAAGCACCCGACCGTTTTTGGGAATACTCAACTGACTAACGGCAAACCGACGCCAGCGGCGATCAATCCCGAAAGAGAGCAACCGGTTGAGAAGGTCGTAACGATTGGCAATATCGTCAAACATCTGGCGAACATTGCGTCCTTTGTCGGATAACTGAAACATAGTATCAACTCCTGAAGACACTTGCATAAATGAAGCAGTGAGGAGTTTCTATCACAGAGTCAGATCACCGCCAACAAAAAACCTTGTTTATAGATAATGACAAGATTAAGAGAAAGCATTCCAATGACAGAGGCAAACAAACGGCAGTCACCTATCAAGGTTTGTGCCGCAGTTATTTATCATCAGAACAAAATCCTCATCACCCTGCGCCCCATGGATAAAAAGCTTGGCGGTTACTGGGAATTCCCCGGCGGAAAAATAGAGGGGCAGGAATCACCGGAAGAAGCTTTAAAGCGAGAGTTACAGGAAGAACTTGATATTGAAATCGATGTCGGTGAACTGGTGGAAACAGTTCACCATAGCTACGATTGGGGCAATGTCGTTATTCTCGCCTACGGGTGCCGCTGGACAGCCGGGGAGATCAAACATTTAGAGGTCGCTGATCACTGTTGGGTTGCCGCCGAAAAACTTCAGGATTATAATATTCTCGCTGCCGACCAACCGATTATCCAAAAAATACAGGAGCAACTACCATGAGCATCCGCCTGACAATTCTGTGTGAAAATAACGTCGACAAGGTTAGCCCCTACGGGCTGCTGGGTGAACACGGTTTCGCCTGCCATCTGCAAACTCCCGATGGGGAGTTCCTCTTTGATACCGGCGGGGGAATGACCATTATGAATAACGCCAAGTTGCTGGGGATCGATTTCGCAAAGCTGAAGGGCATCATGTTCAGCCACGGCCATTTTGACCACACCGGCGGGTTTAAACAGGTTCTTGAGATCACCGGGAAAATCCCCGTTTATGCCCACACAGATCTGTTTTCGGACCACTTCAGCCAAAACAGCGGCAAGTTGACCAAGATAGGGGTCCCGTGGTCACAAGAGGAACTGGAACAACTGGGAGCCGATTTTGTTTTTTCATCTGAACCATATAAAGTTGCAGAAGGACTCTCGTTGTCGGGGGATATTCCACGCATTTCCGCAGTCGAAACAGGGGACCCCAATCTCCTGTCACTCAATGCTGCAGGACAACAGATTGCCGATCCACTTCACGATGATCTCTCATTGTTCATCAATACCGATAAAGGGTTAGTGATTCTCCTCGGCTGTGCCCATGCCGGATTGATTAATATTATCGATCACGCGATCAAGGTAACCGGTCAGGAAAAAATCCACATGGTTCTGGGTGGTACCCATTTGAAGTTCTGCAGTGATGAACAAATGAACGCGACGCTTGATCGATTGGAAGAGTTGCAGGTTGAAAAAATCGGTACATCACACTGTACCGGATTAAGAGGAGCCAGAATCCTTGCCGACCGTTTCGGTGAAAGATTCTTTTTTGCTTCAGTTGGAACCGTACTGGATTTATAAAAACGCAACAAAAAGGTGCGGCTCTCCCCGGAGGAGGAGAGAGCAGGGAGAGCCGCAACCACTCAGTTGAACATGTCCGTGTTCAACAGCCTATTTTTTTACCTTGGGGATGAAGATCTCATCCGGATCAAGCACATCATGAATAAAGTGCAGTTCTTCTCTGGTTGGAACGAGGGTTTCGCCCTGGATTCGAGATACATCCAGTTTAAACTGACACTGCTCCTGAATCTGCTGCGGGGTGACACCGGGGTGGCAGGTGTCCAGATACATATGACCATCTTCCTCATCAGCGAAGCGGAAGACTCCCATAGTACTGATAATCGCCGAAGGGCCACCACGGTAAGCGGAACCGTAAAGTTCCTTACGATGGACAAACTCACCACCGGGCCATTTCTTCACCCGCCAGCCGGGGCTGGTGATATAGCTGGTGTTTTCGACAAAGCGACGCTTCTCGTGAACCATGATAAAGACAGTCCGTGAGGCAAAGGAATTAATATCCGGATTTCCACCGCTACCGGTCAACCGCAGATCGGGATCGAGGTAATCACCAATACAGGTGGTGTTGACGTTACCATACAGATCAACCTCAGCACCGCCAAGGAAACCGAGATCGACATAGCCGCGCTGAGCAATACTAAAGGCGTCATTCAAACCGGAAGCTCTTGAGGAACCCATTTCACAGCGGGCATCACCAACCGAAGTGGGGAGTTCCAGCGGACGACCGTCAAGTGTTCCAGCCTCAAAAATCAGTTTAAGATCAGGGGCATGGGTCTGTTGTGCCAACATAATGGCAACCATCGGCAATCCGGTTCCGGCAAAAACAACTTCGTTATCCTGCACCTCATGCGCAGCAGCACAACAAAGCAGATCGGCGAGGCCGTACTCTTCTGGGGAAGCAAAATCACTCATTTAATTCCCTCCCTTCTTTTCACGGGGGCAAAAATTCAGTGCAGAGTTCGCACGCATCTTCAAAATTCTCGGCCAGCCCAGCTTTTCGAGATAGCTGTGGTGATCAAGGCCGTGGATCCACTCTTTGGCAAAGGCGTCGTACCCTTCCTGAGTTCTGGTTCCTGAATAAAAGTCCTTCAAGAATGGCCCATCAACATCGTAGTGGCCAAACATCCCGGTCGGGTGGGCACCATAAGGACACTGCACGATATGATCGACCTCGAAACTAGCGATGGTGTTCTGATCAGCATTGCGCCGCAGATACTCTTCAGGCACAATTTCCTCAGCCATGACGATGGTGATGTCAGCAGCTCGAGCCACTTCAGGATCGGAATAGAACTGGCCATCAACCCGGACCGTCCCCTCTTCCCCGACCTGCTGGACACAAAGCAGGGCAACATCGACTTTAGCTGCCGGGACATGAACCACCTGACCACCGTCAAAGAAGGGATCTTCAGTAAAAACATATTTCTCTTTGGCAATCCGCTTGCCGTCACGTAGCCCGGCCTTACCGAGCATATCGTATTCCGGATTGTGGATATCGGTTCCAAGTGACGTTTGAGTCACAGCATACGGAGCACCTGAGGCCCCCGCGACAAACCGGAAGAGCATTTCCGCATGGCTGTAATCCTCAACGATGATCTCTTTGTCGGCGACCTTGCGGGACAGATTGGCACCGTACTTACCGTACAGTTCGTGCCCGACCCAGCAAGATTCCCAGATATCAACGCAGCCCGCACCAACCAAAAATTCGGTCTGCGGCCCGCCATTGACCTCGATCAAATGGAGGTTTTTACGATATTGACGGATCAATTCATAGACGATAGCAAAAGGTCGCCGCCAGATCGTGAAACCTGAAAAGGTCAGACTGGAACCATCTTTGATGATCTCGGCCGCCTGTTGAATAGTGATGTGCTTATCTTGACTCATAGATCCTCCTTTCCTACTGCAGAATAAAGTTAACCGGCCAGATTTCTGAGAATCTCCCGAGAAATAATCAGCCGCTGAATTTCACTGGTTCCTTCGTAAATCGATGTGATCCGGGCATCGCGGGTATAACGCTCGACCGGAAAATCTCTGGTGTAACCGTAGCCGCCGAGAATCTGCATTGCGGAGTAGCAGGCACGGTTGGCAGACTCGGTCGCAAACAGCTTCGCCATTGACGCTTCTTTGGCGAAAGACTTCCCGGCTTCCTTCCGATATGCAGCATTCATCAGCAATAACCGGGACGCCTCAAGTTCTGTATAGGCATCAGCGATCATCCATTGGATCGCCTGGAAGTTGCTGATA
>JAMOPE010000267.1 GCA_027064785.1 Geobacteraceae bacterium | reverse complement strand
TGTTCATCCTGACTAAAGGGATGTTGAGTCTCGGCAGTATTTTCTAGAGGGGTTGGAGTAACTGAACGCTGACGTTGTCACCGTCATTCAGCTCCCCCTGGTCGGGGGAGAGAATAGCGATAGCGTTGGCGTGCAGCATAGTACTGAGGATGCCTGTGTTCTGATCACCGGCACTTTCAGCAACCAGACCGGCAGCTGTTTTTTCAACCTTAACCCGCAAAAAACGGGTCTTGTTGGTTTCGTTACGCAGTATTCCCTGTACCGTCGCCTGTTCCAAAGGGCGAAAGATGTCACAGCGTCCCATCATCTTCAATAGTGCCGGACGAATTAGCTGCTCAAAAGTGATCATACTTGAAACCGGATTGCCCGGAACCGAAAAAACCAGCTTCACACCATTGAGGCTGAAAGCTGTCGGTCCGCCCGGCTTGATTGCAACCTTCCAGAACAACTGGCGCACCCCCGTCTGTTCCAGAATTTCACGGACAAAATCGCGATCCCCTGCTGAAATCCCGGCCGAAGTGATCAGAACATCGGCAGTTAGCCCGGCAGAAATTTTCTCCGTCAGACTTTCCCGATTGTCGCGGGCAATCCCAAGGATCTGCGGGATAGCACCCATCTCTCTGACGGCGGCAGCAAGAGAATAGCTGTTACTATCGATGATCTGTCCGGCAGCAGGGTTTTCTCCCGGAGCAACCAGTTCGTCCCCCGTTGACAAAATCGCCACTGTTGGTTGCCGGAAAACCGGAGCTGTCACCAGAGAAAATGCCGCCAGTAAATTGACCTCAGCAGGTCGCAACACTGTTCCAGCCTTCAGAATCCTCTCCCCGACAGCAATGTCACTGCCGCGATAGCGGATAAAATCACCGGAGCAGACCGCCTGCTGAATCGTTACCGTTTCTTGCCCGCCATCGGTATTCTCAATCGGCACAATCGCATCGCACCCGGCGGGAATCGGTGCTCCCGTCATAATCCTGACCGCAGCTCCCGCAACAACCGTGACTCCCTCTGCAGTTGCACCGGCAGGGATATAACCAGTAACCTTGAGCTGGGCAAGTGGCTGGCAATCGGCAGCCTGAACAGCAAAGCCGTCCATCTCCGAGTTATCCCAGCGAGGCAGGTCAACCGGAGCACAGATATCCTCTGCCAGAACCCGTCCCACCAGATTGGCCAAAGGGACAGATTCAGCCGAGAGTGGCGTCGCATATTCCAGAATTTTTTGCTGTGCAGCATCAAAACTTAGTGGCGGCATTGACATTCCTGTTTCATGTGCTACTTGAAAATCTCTTTTTTACTGATTGCTTCGGCTTTAACCCGATCGAGCAGAAGAGCCAGTGCCGGCTTAACATTTTCACGGATATCTCCGGCAACAATCAGAAACAATAGATCGTCTCCCAGCGTCATCGCCCCCGATTTTGCTTCAACAACGACCTTATAAATTCCCTCCAGAGCTTCAATGTCCCGGCGAATCTCTTCAATTTTTTTGAGATCGGCAGAGACTTCAATTCCCGATACCGTAGAATGGTCACCACGTGACCAGCCCCGAACGGTTCCGTTATGAATCAAAATCATCCCGACATTTTCGGCAAATTGGGGATCTTTTTTCAAATCTGCAATTGTTTTTGAAATATCCATTGACTGACTCTTTCTTCTTAATCACCACAGGGACAACAAACGTTATCCACCGATCTGTGCCATGGAGAAGGCAGAATGCCCTGCCTCTTGAGAATTTAAAGTATGACTGGCGGGTTTTTCACTGATCAGACGTTGCAGCTCACGGGTCACCACATCAACATCATTCAGGCTCAGCAACGGCCTCAAATCGGTTTCGTGATCAGAGAAAAGGCAGGTACGGACCTGACCCGAAGCGGTGATGCGGATTCGGTTACAATCATGACAGAAATGTCCCGACAACGGAGCAATCACCCCGATTCGTCCCCGC
The DNA here is from genome assembly GCA_027064785.1 of Geobacteraceae bacterium. Lineage (GTDB taxonomy): Bacteria > Desulfobacterota > Desulfuromonadia > Desulfuromonadales > Geopsychrobacteraceae > Desulfuromusa. Next base: position 147 of record JAMOPE010000267.1, on the reverse strand, counting down.
GCCCCATCAATGGCAAACTCTTCGGCCGGACCCGACAGTGGACCCCGTTCGACGGGGTGGAGGGAGTAATGTTGATGTAGGCGTTCAAGAACCTCGGTGCTTGAAACAACCTGTGATCGCCAATCCTCCTCTTTCAGCGTCGGCATA
>JAMOPE010000266.1 GCA_027064785.1 Geobacteraceae bacterium | reverse complement strand
GTGGTGCAGGCGGTGGTGCAGGCGGTGGCGTGTTTTAATCTCTGATCATTTCTATTTTGTAAAATAAAAAAAAGGCTCCGAATCTTCGGAGCCTTTTTTTGTTATTGCGATACGTCTGAGGCTACAAGACGCTTTGCAAAAATTCAGCAGTGACCGTTTGCTTCTCTTTTGCCAGTGCTTTCGGATCGACTTCAACAAATTTCTCGTCTGGGGTCACCTTGAAGAGTGGTTGACCCTTTTGAACAATTGTTCCGTCGCCACCTTCAATAATGATCTTGTCGATCGTTCCGGCAAATGGTGCAGGAACTTTGTTGAACATTTTCATGACTTCAAGGATGAAGAGTGGCTGCCCTTTGTCAAAATGCATCCCCTCAGCTACGAAAGGCGGCATTCCCGGAGCTTCCTGAGCATAGTACATCCCTCCACCCGGAGTAACAATTTCATCGGCTTTGGTTGCCGGTGGTGGAACCAGAATCTTCTTCATAGCCGCTTGTAACTCTGGGTCATGAAGATACTCAGGGATTGTCACTTCAAGATCGTCTTCAACTTTAAATGCATAGAAGTCAATTTTGTCAGCGATCATAAACAGGAGGCCGAGGAGCTCGTTGCCCATCTCAAAACCGGCATGAGCGGCTTGAATCTGTGCCCATGCTTCAGCATCGTAGCCACCTTGTGGTTTTGTTTTGCCAAGGATGTCGTTGAGTTTCACAAACTCTTCTTTGCTAAGTGAGAAATGATCACGTAATTCAGCGTAGAAAGAGACAGCACTGTTAAGAAGATCACGGTCATGAGTCCAGATAACTTCAGCTGCCGGAGCCTCTTTACGCCAGGTCATATTGAGATACTCGTAAGTCTCTTCAAGAATAACCAGCGGGTTACACAGCCAGGTGACTTTGCCATCTTTAATGCTGAATTTTTTGCGATTAAGACTCAACCAGCCCGAGAGTAAATGGGGATCAGTGAGGAGCTTCTCCATTGGCCGGGTCAGTAAAGTCCCTTTGCGGTCGAGGGTCTCTGAAACAGCCTTCAATGCTTCAGGGTTGTCAGCATAAAGTTTAGCGTAATGCTTCTTCATGGCGATGAAGGCATAAACGACATCAATTTTCTGAGCTTCCTCTTTGATTTTCCCAACCAAGGTCAGGTAGGGGACAACAAAGCGGGTTGTTGGCTTTGCCATAATCCCGTTGCCGATAAACCAGTTGACCAGACCATAATGAAATTCAAGGTTGGTTGCCAGGTTTGTACCACGCAGGACTGTACTGCGGAGGACTTTGGAGAGATGCTCATAACTTGCACTGCGGTCATCACCCTTGGTCAGTAATAGGGCGATATTGGAATCGTAGGCTCCGGCAAGGTGGTAACGCATGAACTGGTTGGTGTCAGGGTTAGGGATACAAATCCCCTGGTCATCACGAATTTCCCCTTCAATTGGCTTGGACCAGTAACGGACGTAACCACCGGCACTTGGAGAGAGTGAGCAGTCGGTTGCATTCAACCGTGCTTCAGCTGCCGCACCAAAACGGGAGACGCGGGTCGGGCGGGGCAGGCGTTGTTTGTGCATTGCCAGAAGAGCCATTGCTTCGACCAGAGACTCAACGATGAAGAAATCGTTCTCATCATCAGGGTTGGTAAATTTGAGGCTGTAAACAAGCTCGGTAACGCGGTGTTCAACCTGAATCCGGGTGTTCACTTCCATGAAGTAGTGGCGACTTCCGTCGACGATACATTCGAAGGTTGAAGCAGAGTCAAGTCCGACAGCTTCACCGAAACGCTCTGATTCTTCTTCCATCCGCTTCAGAACTTTAAGATCCGATTCAAGAGCAGCCTGCTGTTTCTTCAGTCCAGCCTTCTTGGCTTTTGCGATCTCATCAGCAAGACTTTCCTGAGTGACGGAGATTTCAAGTAGTTTCTGTTCGTGCATCTGCAATGAGCAGTCACGACCGCCAAGTGCAATACTCCACTTTCCATTCCCCAGCAGCTGAATTTCATTGTGACGGGTTTGCTCGATGTTCAATTCGACCAGAATGTTTTTGTTGTCGCCAACACCGTTGGTTTTAACTTCATTGAGAATTTCACGAACTAGGCTCGGGGCATCAGATGCCGCCTCTTTGATCTGCTTCTCGGTTGGATTTTTAACGGTCAGCAGAGATGCACCAAGAATCCGCTGTCCTTTACCGCCACCGCCGCCGATTGCTTTGAGGCGAATTCTGGCACCGGGATAGTTCTTGAACATTTCGGCACACTCAATTTCAACTTGAGCGCAGAGCTCTTCGATAGTAAAGAGGTCAATTCCTTTGTCGTAGGAAGCAAAGAGGATCATATCTGCCAGTTCTTCGAGAGGCAGATCTTTGTTCTCAAGGACCTTTTTGTCAACGTTGAGATCTTTGGCTTTCACCAACGCCAACAGCTGGTCATAGGTCGGATGTTTTTTCAGCAGAGTCCGGGCGGTCACGTTATCGATACCCGGTGTTACTGATACGTTAACCTGAAGTGCTGTCCGTTTTGCCTCGTCCTTTTTACCTGCAGCCCGTTGAGTTGCAGCGCAGGGACCAATAAACATCAGTCCGGCATCTTCAATGGCAGCAACAAACTCATCATCTTCGGCCATGAAACCGTAACCGGAGAAGACAGCGTTGTAGCCATTGTCCTTGGCAATATCGATAATCTGCTGGATTCTTTCAACCCGCTCTTCCTTGGATGCTCCCGAATAATCCGGAACACGATGAACCCGGCTGGTATCGGTAAGCTGACGCAGCTCCGGGGACAGGGCATTGGGGTAAACGATAGAATCTTTTTCTGACAGTAGGATGCCAAAGTGGGTGATTCCCATTTCGGTATAGACATCCATTGCTTCTTTACGGATCGGACCGCGACAGACGATCAAAGGAGCCAGATCCTCACAGGCAAAAGAACGAACCCACTCAGACGAAGATTTGCCGAGTCGACGATCTTTATGAATCAACGGGTTGTTTGCGTATAAATCTGTATTTTGAGCCATGGGTTTAATCTCCACTTTCCATGTAATTTAAAGTAAAGGCGAAAAAGTCTAATTTTCAGCGATTAATGGAATTCGCGCTGAACTCCCTGCCATGCCGATGGCTTGTAATGGCGCAGGAAGAAGTTGAGATTTTCTCCCAAAACTTTACGCAGATCGGTCGGCATAACCAGTGAAGAGATCGAGCCGAGAGCAAGACCCTCTTTTGGGTTCATCAATTCTTTTTCGTAACGCATATTCAGAGCCGCTTCTTCAAGTTTGAGCCACTCAGCCGCCTCTTTCTCAGCATCGGCTTTAGCATCGGCTCCGTCCATTCCAGCTTTGGTCCGCTCCAGAGTTCCGTCAGCGACTCGCTGCTTGATTGATCCACGCAGTGCCCGCAACTCTTTTTTGTAGACAAACTCTTTACCGGCCGGACCCATAACTGCAAGGCGGGTGGTCGGCAGAGCCAGAACCAAATCGGCTCCGGTGGGATAGTTGTTGTAGGAAGCGTAAGCACCACCGTAAGCATTCCGCAAAATCAGTAAGATGCGTGGAGTACGGACATCAACAATTGAATCGAGCATCGAGCGACCGGCTTGAACGATACCGCGGGCTTCCTGATCTCGGCCCGGCAGGAATCCGGTGGTGTCTTCCATGAAGATCAATGGAATGTTGTAGATGTTACAGAAACGGACAAACCGGGCGATCTTGACAGCAGAATCACAGTCGATCTGACCTGAGGAGACTGCCGAATTGTTGGCGACGAAACCGACAACGTTTCCGCCCAGACGACCGAAAGCGGTGATCGCTTCACGGGCACGGGTCGGCTGAATTTCAAAATAATCGCCATGATCACAGATTTGCTGGATAACGATCGAAACATCAAATGGAGTATTGAAACCTGTCGGTGAATTGAAGGCTTTTTTCAACAGAGTGTTGATCTCCCAGGTTTTCCGGTCGAGTGGATCGCTGGTCTCCTGGAATGGAGCCATGGAAAAATTGTTGTCCGGAACATAACTGAGTAAGCGGACTGCGGTTCTCAGTGCGGCTGTCTCATCGGCAACTGTTATGTCTGAAACCCCTGTCGCAGCATGAACCTTTGGTCCGCCGAGTTCTTCGGGAGTGATATCCTCACCAAGAACCGACTTAACAACCCCCGGACCCGTCAGACCGAAGAAGGTATCTTCAGGTTGGATAACAAAGCTGCCTTGTCGTGGTAGATAGGAACCGCCACCGGCATTGAAGCCAAACATACACATGACAGTCGGAACGACACCGCTGATTTTACGCAGAGCAGTAAATGCTTCGGCATAACCGTCGAGACCACCGACACCGGCGGGAACAAAGGCACCGGCCGAGTCGTTCATCCCGATGAGTGGGATTCCTTTTTCGCCAGCCATGTTCATCAAGCGAGCAAGTTTTTGACCATTGGTTGCATCAATAGAGCCTGCACGGACAGTAAAATCGTGTCCGTAAAGGGCAACATCACGACCACCAATATTCAGGATACCTGTGACCAATGAAGCACCGTCAAGGTTCTTTCCCCAGTTCTGGAAAAGAATGTTCGGCTCGCTGTCGGTGAGGACCTTAATTCTTTCCCAAACGGTCATCCTTTTTTTAAAATGCTGTTTCTCAATTTGACCGACGGCAACCGATTTTATCGGGCGCTGGATCAGATCGTGGCCTTCCTTCATGACCTCTTCGTAAGGACCTGACTGACCCGCAACTTCACCGGGAATGGTGAACTCGACTTCTTCTGCAGCTGCGAGCGGATTTTGCAATGAGGGCTTCATTTTGTTTTTTGACATGTTGGACATCCCTTTACAAAAAAATAAGAATTTTGTCCGACCGGGATAGGGCTGGTGGTGACGGTCGAACGTGATCAACCTGCTGTAGGAAATTAAGTAATGTTAAACTTTTTGTTGTGTGATTATTAATTCAAAACACTGTTTTTTACAGTCGCAAACAAACAAAAAACTCACCAAATTGTCAAGAAAAATTTTATTTAGGGTAAAAAAATACAGTTTGGGTTTAAGCGCAAGCTGAATTCAGGAAGATCTTCTGCGAGATCTGCTATTTTTGGGGTTCTTGCTCTCTTGTTTACGTTTTTTGACTGCTGAGATTGCTCCGAGAAGTTCAGTGGTGACATTTTCACGACGGCAAACTTTTAAGGCTTCCTGAATATTAGCCCGTGATTCAGGACGGTGGTAGAGAAGCAGGGATTTTTGCAGTTGGCGTTCCTTGGTGCTACGCGGCACATGGATTGGTTGACCGCTATAGGGGTCTTTTTCTGTGTGGTAGATACATGTCGAGAGGCTCCCCGGTGTCGGAGTGAAGTCCTGAACCTGCTCTACGGTGAGGCGATGGCGTTTCAAGTAGAGTGCGACGTCAATCATATCGTTCAGCGTGCAACCGGGATGATTACTAATCATGTAGGGAACGACTGCCTGCCGCAACCCCAGCTCCCGGCTGTCACGGCGGAACTGATCAAGAAAGCGGGTAAATACGTCTGCCCCCGGTTTGCGCATGACTTTGGTGACATTATCGCTGGTTGATTCGGGCGCAACCTTTAACAGACCCCCAACATGGTGCTGGAGTAGATCTGAAAAGTAGTGCTGCTGGTCAGGAAATAGATCGTAACGAACTCCCGACGCAATAAAGGTATGTTTTACATTCTCATGCTGTCTGATTGACTGCAGCAGTGTTGTCGCAGGACGATCACTGGTCATCAGATTGTTACAAATCTTTGGATAGAGGCAGCTTGGACGTTGGCAAACCTTTTCAGCTTCGTGATTTCCACACTTGAGACCATACATATTAGCGGTTGGACCACCGACATCACTTATTGTCCCGCGAAAATCTTTTTGAGCGGTCATAATTTCAACTTCACGCAGGATCGATTGCTGTGAACGGGATTGAATTGTTTTCCCCTGATGGTGGGTAATCGCACAGAACGAACAGCCGCCAAAGCAGCCGCGGTGACTGGTGATGGAATAACGGATCTGCTCAAACGCAGGAATCGTTTCGGTATACATTGAATGTGGTTGTCTGGTGAAAGGGAGGGCATAAATGCTATCCATCTCAGGTTCAGTTATTGGTAATGATGGAGGATTGATGACGACATGCCGCCCGGCATGGGGTTGAATCAATATTTTTGCTGAGAAAGGGTTTTCCTGCCGACTTGACAACTTGAAAGCTCGATTGTATGCATCCGTTGATTGGAAAACCTCTTCAAAAGAAGGAAGGATTATTCCCTCATCAGGACGATCTTTTGTCGCAAAGGCCGTTCCTCTGATGTCGGTCAGTGTTGATAATTGTTCGCCACGGTCAAGTCGCCGGGTGATTTCGAGGATTGCCGCTTCCGCCATCCCGAATATGAGTAGATCGGCTTTACTGTCGATTAAGATGGAACGTCTGACCTTGTCTGACCAGTAATCATAGTGAGCTAACCGGCGCAGACTCGCTTCGATACCGCCAATGACGGTTGGCAGCCCCTTGAACGCACCTTTAACTGCAGCGGTATAAGCAATAACTGCACGGTTAGGACGTTTTCCGGCAACTCCCCCGGGGGTATAAGCATCGTTGCTGCGGATTTTTTTTGCTGCGGTATAATGGTTAACGAGGGAGTCCATTGCTCCGGCAGATATTGCAGCAAACAATCGCGGCCGTCCCATGACTTTTAAAGATTCTGGATCTTTCCAGTCGGGCTGGGCAACAATCCCTACGCGGAACCCCTTATTTTCAAGCAGGCGTGCCAGGAGAGGTGTCCCAAAGGCGGGATGGTCTATATAGGCATCGCCGGTGATGAATAGAACATCCAGCCCGTCCCAACCTCGTTGTGCCATTTCAGCTCGGTCGGTTGGCAAAAACAATGATTGCTGAGTTTCTTGTTGTCTCATTTTTTAAACCGAAAAGGAGTTTGATTTTATTGTTTCTCTGTTTTTAAGAGTTCCTCACACTTTCCACAGGAGGAACCCTTTTCTGTTCGATAGATTAAGCTTTAATTTAAAATATATCCAGTTGTTTTCATACCATTTTGGTCGGCTTTTGGGCTGGTTTGTTACCATGAATGATGAGCAATTACGAAAGTTTAGCATTCTTGTAAATCTGACTTTGGATGTTACAATTATTCTTGACTATCGGTGATATTGGGTGTAAATATAACTCTGTTAGTTATATATTGATGTCGATTTCTGCATATATCCTCAGGTGGTGAAGTCATGTTTAAAAATGCATTCAGTCTGTACTACGACGGATTTCGGTCGATGGTTCTCGGGCGGACACTGTGGAAAATCATCCTCATCAAGCTTTTCATCATGTTTGCAATCCTAAAGGTTTTCTTTTTCCCGAATTTTCTTGAAACAAATTTTGCGACGGACGCCGAACGGGCAGACCATGTGTTGTCTAATCTGACCCAATCTGCGGCGGATAATCATTAATTCTTTGAATGCTAACCCTAACCACAATCGGATAGGAGGAAAAACGTGATTGAACAGATTGATTTAACCATGGTGAGCTGGGCGCGAGCCACGTTTGCCCTGACGGCTATGTATCACTGGATCTTTGTTCCTTTGACACTGGGCCTGTCATTTATCTGCGCTTTTTTCGAGTCAATTTACGTCAAAACCGGAGATGAGCATTGGAAAAAGTTGACCCGCTTCTGGATGACCCTCTTCGGGATTAACTTTGCGATCGGTGTGGCAACCGGAATCATTCTTGAGTTTGAATTTGGCACCAACTGGTCCAACTACTCCTGGATGGTTGGCGATATCTTCGGGGCGCCGCTGGCGATCGAGGGAATTGCTGCTTTCTTCCTCGAAGCAACATTCTTTGCCGTAATGTTCTTTGGATGGAATCGTGTTTCAAAGAAAGCTCACCTGTTTGCGACATGGATGGTTGCTATTGGTTCCAATCTTTCGGCTGTCTGGATTTTGATCGCTAACGGCTGGATGCAGCATCCGGTTGGAATGACGTTTAATCCTGATCTGGCTCGTTTTGAAATGACCGATTTTGCGGCACTGGTGTTCTCACCTGTTGCGATCAGTCACTTTGTTCACGTGACAGGTTCCGCCTTTCTCTATGCGTCATTGTTTGTTGTTGCTGTTTCCAGCTGGTATCTGTTGAAAAAACGTCATATCAAGTTTGCGAAACGCTCATTGACCGTTGCCTGTACGTTCGGGTTACTGGCTTCACTATTTGTTGCTTATACCGGTGATGAGCACGCCTACCATGCTGCCAACGTTCAACCGATGAAGCTGGCTGCGATGGAAGGATTGTATGATGGTGAGCATTCCGCAGGGCTGGTTGCTGCGGGGCTACTGAATTTCAGTAAAAAGCCGGGTGATGACGAAGATTCTTTCATCTTCCAGGTCAAGGTTCCGATGGTTCTGTCGCTGCTGGCTAATCGTGATGTCAACAGTTTTGTCCCCGGGATTAATGATCTTGTTTTCGGCAACGAAGCTGAAAATATTATGGGTGTCAAAGAGAAAATGGTACGTGGCAAGCTGGCTGTTTCCGGTCTTGGTGACTATAAAGCCGCTAAGAAAGCAGGAGATCAGGCTGCTGCAACGAAAGCTCTAAGCCTATTTGAAGAAAATAGTGATTATCTGGGCTACGGCTACCTCGATTATGCCGAGCAGGCCGTTCCTTATGTCCCGCTGATTTTTTATTCTTTCCGTGTCATGGTTGGACTGGGAACCTTCTTTATCCTGCTATTTATGGTCTACCTTTTCCTTCTGTACAAAGATCAACTTGAGAAGCAGCCGCTTCTTCTTAAACTGGGGGTCTTTTCCTTTGTCCTTGGTCTGGTTGCCCATGAAGCAGGTTGGATTGTGACCGAAGTCGGTCGGCAGCCGTGGGCGATTCAGGACCTTCTCCCCGTCACCATTGCCCGCTCTAATCTCGATGCCGGGACTGTCGAAGTGACGTTCTTTATGTTCCTCATTCTGTTTACTGCTTTGCTGATTGCCGAGCTTAAGATTATGGCCAAGCAGATTTCTATTGGTCCGGAAGGAGAATAAACTATGTTTGGCAGTTTAGACTGGTCGATTTTACAACAATTATGGTGGTTTATCACTACCTTGGTTGGGTCTTTGTTTGTTTTCCTGACCTTTGTTCAGGGCGGGCAGACCTTGTTGTCAACATTGTCCTTGAGTGAAGATGAAAAGATTCTTGTCGTCAATTCGCTTGGGCGTAAATGGGAACTGACCTTTACATCCCTGGTTCTGTTCGGCGGAGCACTCTTCGCAGCATTCCCGCTTTTTTATGCAACAAGCTTCGGTGGTGCCTACTGGGTGTGGATTCTGATCCTCTTTACTTTTATCATCCAGGCAGTTAGTTACGAGTATCGGCGCAAGCCCGATAACTTTCTCGGAAAAGGCGTTTATGACGCTTTTCTCTTTATCAATGGGTCAATCGGAATTCTGTTGATTGGAGCGGCTGTCGGTACATTCTTTACCGGCTCCAACTTTACTCTGAACGATTACAATCTGGTTCAGTGGCATCATCCGTTACGTGGTTTGGAAGCCGCGTTCAGTTTCTTCAACGTCAGTTTCGGCTTGTTTCTGGTTTTTCTCGCTAGAACGTTAGGTGCTCTGTATCTGGCGAGCAATCTTGATCATGAGGAACTCGTTGCCAAGCTGAAGAAGGCGGCATTCAATAACCTTTTGTGTTTGCTGCCGTTCCTCCTCTTTGTCCTGCTGCGCCTTGTGGTCATGGACGGTTATGCTGTCAATCCTGTGGATGGAACAGTGGTGCTGGAGGCCAACAAATATCTTCACAATCTGATTCAAATGCCTTTAAATCTGATTCTATTACTGGTTGGTTTGGTTCTGGTTGTCTTGGGTGTTGTTCTGAATCGTTTCACCCCGTCTGTACGCGGGATCTGGCCTTCCGGATTGGGAACTGTGTTGACGTGTCTTGCGGTATTTTTTACTGCCGGGTACAACAATACTGCCTTTTATCCCTCTAAAATTGATTTAAACAGCAGCCTTACGATCTATAATGCATCAAGCAGTCACTACACCCTGACTGTCATGACCTACGTTGCCCTGTTGATCCCGGTTGTGCTGGGTTATATCATTTGGGCCTGGAGACAGATGGACAGCAAGAAGCTCTCTCTTGAAGAGCTTGCGGCTGATAAGAAGAGTTACTAAAGGAGGTCGTTATGATTATGGTATTTTTGTGGGTGGTTCTGATTGCGGTCGCTTTTTTCGGCTCTGTAAAAGTTCTGGAAAAATTTAACCTGTTGTAAGTTAGAATCATTTTGATACTAAAAGAGCCCCGCTTCTCAAGAAGCGGGGCTCTTTTAGTTGAAACTCGGGCTGCACTATGAAATTAGCAACTGCAACCGCTTCCACAACTGCTGCCGCCGACAGAAGCAATTGAGAATCCTTCGCCGTAAGCATTGCTGATGTAGTCGATCTGACTCTCTTTGGTGTGAGGAAGAACGTTCTCGTCAATCAGCAGTTCGATTTCATTGATGGTGTATACTTCGTCTTCTTTTTTTGACTCGTCCAGAGTCAATCCCAGGCTGGGACCACCTCAGCCAAAGCCTTCAAAAACAACGCGAAGGAACTTATCCGTGTGCTCCTTCATTAGCTCTTTGAACTTTTCACGTGCTGTGTCTGTGATTGTTAACATGTTCAATCTTCTCCTTGGTTCAGTGATAATTTCTGAAATGTGAATATTTCAAAAATGTTGAAAATACTTTCAAGGTGGAACTCCACCTTTCTTTTGTTTAGCCTCAGGTAAAACCGCTTCCTGCCGGGGCACTGCATCCACCACCGGTTGAAACACTCGCTGAGGTCAGGGAGACTGTTCTTGATGCATTTTTACCGCATGCCGGGCAGGGAACTTCGGCAAGCGGAATGCGTTGAATCTTTTCTACGGTCTGACCACAATGCTCACACTGGTATTCAAATATGGGCATAAGCAACCTCCTTTATTATCAATAACTATATCCGATAAATCATATCTTATTTAATTTGATGATGGCAAGAGTGAAAAACATAAAAAAATAGTTTCCCTAGTGCTGGACTTGGATTAAACTGCAAGAAACGCTGTTTTATTAATTTGTGGAGGACCTATTTATGAGTGACAAGTCTATTTTAACCCGG
>JAMOPE010000265.1 GCA_027064785.1 Geobacteraceae bacterium | reverse complement strand
GGAAATGGAGCTGCCTGCTTGACAGCGCGGATTGCTGCACGGCTCAGGATCGGGTGGGGCGATTCTGCCGAAACGAGAATTTCGTCAATTTCGCCACCGGGGCCAATATTAAAGCGAAGATTAACTTCACCGCTGAGGTGTAAACGCCGGGCGCGGGTAGGATAGTCAAGGTGTTCTTCTATCATCTTTCGAATACGAAGCAGGTAAGAAGGTTCGACTCCCTGACCCGGTTCACCGGTCATTCCCCCCTTGTTCAGATTTTCAGCTTCCGCGAGAGCTGGTGCTTGCTCAGTACCGGAAACCGCAATTTCCTTCCAGTCGAAGTTCACAACGGTTGCAACCGGCACCTCAAAATCGTTCTCAGACAGAGGATGTGGCGCGGCTGCTTGTAACGGTTCCGGCACTGGCGTTATGACGACTGGCTTAGAAGGGGGCGGCGATAAGGCTTTTTGCCGCTTCTTCTCCGGCGGTCTTACGGCAATTTTTTGTTGTGGCTCGGCTATCTTAGTGACGGGCTGGGAAATGTCTTTGACCGGTTCAGTCGGCGGAACAATTTCTGGCTTGATTGGTGCTGCGGCGACTACAGGAAGAAGGTCTTTCGTCATTGCGGGTTGAGATTTATTCGGATTATCTTCCCTGGGAGCCATTGCAGTGCCGATCAAGGCGACCTGAATCGTTGCCGGTGGTGGCGCAAAGTGGTGTTTCTGACGTTGCCAATTATTATTCAGCACCCCCCAGCAGCTACAGAGATGCAGCCCCAGGGACAATAATCCGCAAAAGAGAAGAATCTGTTTATCTGTCAACATGGCTGACCAGCTCAGCGAGAGAACCCTCTGCTTCGGCGTCTACAATCGCATAATTGGTTAGGGCAAACTTCTGAATGACCTTTTCGATAAAATCGCGGCGGACAACGATGAACAATTGTTTTTTTGCCGTCAATAATTTTGCCAAAGCAGAAGCCCACCCCTTGCCCGCCAATTCAAGCCGTCCGATCTCATCAAGTATTGTCAGTGTCGCCCCTTGTTCCGTTGTAAGCATTTTTTCACCGGAGGCAAATACCTCTTCGTAGAAGCCGAAACGGCCAATGTTAAGAGGGGATGAGAACCCCTTGCGGCACAGCAGCCGACGTTCTCCGGAAGCGAGAAAAACTGCTTCATAGCCGTTCTTTTCGCCGTTTTCCCAAACTCCTTCGGCAACGACTCCACCGATTTCGAGATTCCGGTTTTCCAGGTGGCTTAAAAACTGTTGCAGCAGAGAGGTTTTGCCACTATCGACAGCGCCGGTGACAATGATGACCCGGGGTTGGTTGGGGGGGACGGTTTCCCGTTCAAGCTCCAGCCCGATACCGATGAGTTGTCTGATGCTTCTGACCGGGTGTTTTAAAAAATCTTTCGCATCGATGGATGACTCTACGATTTGAAAAAAGTCCTGTGCCATCTTGATTGCGGCAAAGAGGTTCCCCTTTTCATTTTTTATCAATAACCGCTTTATGTTTGGATTTGCCAACTCGATGATCAGGAAATGGACACAGAAGGTGATAAACAATGCTCGAAATCCCATGGTGAGACCCGAATAAAAACCGGCGATACTAAAAAAACTGTCGCCTTTATGCAAGAAGAGACCGGAGAGAATCATTACCAGGAAAACGGGAATCCAGATGCGAATATTTTTAGTTTTTCCCAGCCGTGTTCGGTAGAAAACCATACAGGCACTAAGATAAATTGCCATGCTGGCATAAATTGAAATGGAGAGGTTCGAAAAGGTCAGAATTGTGAGCAAAAAGAGGAAATGGATTGCGATCAACGTGGGATAATATTTGTCTTTTCCAGCCCTGTTTGGTGGTACTTTATGGTTTTTTGTCGCGGCACGATTATTTTGCGTTGCTGCTGTTGGGTTGACACTGATCTTTATCCCAACTAAAGCGAACAGGCTTCCGAGCAGAAAATAGCCGCCACAGCAAAAAAAGAGAAAAATTGCAGGAGAAAGCTGGAAGCCGATCCAACTGCTGATGGTGGTCAGAATTTCACCGTACAACTCCACCATCCCCTGACCATAGTAAAAAAGCAGCTTGCCGACTTTCTGCATAAAGGTCC
>JAMOPE010000264.1 GCA_027064785.1 Geobacteraceae bacterium | reverse complement strand
TCGGGCAGGCGTGTTTGCAACCGGGAATGATTAAAAGCACCTATGGAACCGGCTGCTTTGTCTTGATGAATACCGGAACGAAGGCGGTTCGATCAGAAAATCGTCTGCTGACAACGGTGGCGTATCAGATGAATGGCGAAACAAGCTATGCAATCGAAGGGTCTATTTTTGTTGCCGGAGCTGCGATTCAGTGGATTCGTGACGGGATTAAACTGATTGAGTCGGCGGGTGACGTTGAAGGGTTAGCACAAAGCCTCGATTCGAATCATGGGGTCTATATGGTCCCGGCATTTACCGGGCTGGGGGCGCCTCACTGGGATCCGCATGCCCGGGGGGCGATCTTCGGTCTCACCCGTGATACTGGAATTGCCGAAATTGTCCGGGCAACTCTTGAATCGATCGGCTATCAGACCTACGATTTGATGGAGGCAATGACGCGCGACAGTGGGACGGAAACAAAAGTTCTGCGGGTTGACGGTGGTATGGTTGCAAATAATTGGTTTCTGCAGTTTCTCGCTGATTTGCTGGAGGTGAAGGTTGAGCGCCCGGTCGTGACCGAAACGACGGCATTGGGTGCTGCATATCTGGCAGGAGTTCAGCTGGGGTTGTTTGACTTCCATACCGACATCCAAAAATATTGGCAGGGAGATGCCCTGTTTACTCCAGATATGGATGATGTTGCTCGGCAGAAATTATTGTCAGGCTGGCAGAAGGCCGTTTCGCGAGTATTGGAAAACTGAGGTGCCTAAAGTTTTTTGGCAACGATAATTATTTTATTGCCCGGAGTAAGCCTCTTTGTATAGGAATGGCTGAGTTCAATCACTTCCAGCCCCGCATCATTGAGAAGTTTGATCAACTGTTTGTGGGTAAATATCTGCTTGTGACCATAGCGGGCAGTTGAGTAAAATGTCGGCAGAAAAAGGCTGAACTTCCCCTTGCTGAGTCGGTGGGCGATCAAGCTTAATCGGTAAGCGGCAACGTCGCGAGAAGGTGTTTCGAGGCTGAGGATTCCTCCCGGTTTAAGTAGTTTTACCGCTGCGTGAAGAGTTTCGCGGGGGAAGTTGACGTGCTCAATCACATCCCAGAGAGTGATTAGACCAAAATACCGGGAGAATTTTTCCTGCCAGGTGGGATGGTCAACCAGTTCTTTAAAAAGCTCTATGCCAAACGTTTCTGCGGCATACTGTCGGCGGAGGTGACTTGGTTCAATTCCGAGACATCTTCCTCCTTTTTGATTGATCGATAATTGAAATTGTCCAAGCCCGGCACCAATATCAAGGGCCGTTGTCGAGGATAGATCGGTATGTTCCTTAACTAGTTTAAGCCGTTCAGAGTGGAGGTTCAGACTTTCATTCAGGCGAGTTTCTATATAGCGGCGTGATGTGTCATCGAGTTGAGAATCGGTTGGTGCGGGATGCTCATCATCAAGGACATCAAGGTAATGAAAATCACAGTTTTGACATGAGTAGATGCAGGCATCGTGGAGTGGATAAGCAGGTGTGGCAGACGGTTGTCCACATAGCTTGCAGCGTTCGAAATTGTAGGCAGATTGATTCATAGATGGTACGATCATCGCTAATTTATCAACAAAGTCAAGAGAGTGTGTCGACTATGAACAAAAATCCTTTAATTCTTGGTGTCACCGGGAATATCGCATCGGGGAAGAGTACTGTCGCCCGGGAACTGAAAAAGCGTGGAGCTGTTGTTGTTGATGCCGATCAGTTGGCGCGCGATGTTGTAGAAGTTGGAGCAAGGACGCTGGAGGCGTTAGTGGGTGAGTTCGGGAAGGAAATTCTACAATCTGATGGCAGTCTCGACCGTGATCGGTTGGGGCAGATGGTGTTTGCTGACACCAAGGTTCGCGCTACATTGGAACGAATTGTTCATCCTGAAATAGCCAGACGGTCGGTTGAGTTGTTGCAAAGTTTAAAAAAGCGAACTGATATTCCGCTGGTGGTTTACGAAGCACCACTGTTGTACGAAGTTGGTGCAGAAAGCCGGGTTGATAAAGTTCTGGTGGTTCGTATTGAGCCGGAAGAACAGCTGAGGCGTTTGATGGCACGGGATGGTTTAAGCAAAGCTGCTGCACAGCAG
>JAMOPE010000263.1 GCA_027064785.1 Geobacteraceae bacterium | reverse complement strand
GGTCGCCAGTTGCCAACATCCGTGCAGCAAAAATTCCGGCATTGCGCGCCCCGGCAAGACCAATCGCCATTGTCGCAACAGGAATCCCGGCCGGCATCTGCACCATTGCCAGCAGCGCATCCAGACCACGCATCGATGTTGCATCGATGGGAACAGCTATCACCGGCAGTAATGTTTCCGCCGCAACCACACCGGCAAGGTGGGCTGCAGCACCTGCTCCGGCAATCAATATTTTGATACCACGCTCGTGCGCCCCCTGAACATACTCAAGAGTCCGTTCGGGAGTCCGGTGAGCACTGGAAACAATCATTTCGAATGGCACTTCAAATTGCTTCAGGATTTTTGCCGATTCGACCATGATGTCGTAGTCACTGTCACTGCCCATCAAAATTCCGACAACAGGGTTTCTATCACTCATTTTCAAATATCTCCCGGTTCAATTATTTTGAAAAAACTGCTTATTTCAGATACGCTGACTAAGCAAAAAAACTTTTTTTTGCGAGCCATTACCTGTTAAGAGCACGGGCTCCGATATCATTACGATAGTGGACGTTCTCCCAGTGGATCACCTTGACTCCGACGTAAGCTTTGTCAATAGCGTCCCGTACACTATTCCCAAGTCCGGTGACACCAAGGACCCGGCCACCCTGATTGACAATATCCCCATCCTTCAACGCTGTCCCGGCATGGAACACCATCAGGTCATCGATCTTTGCCGCATCATCCAACCCGGAGATCGGCAATCCTTTTTCGTAGGCAGCAGGATACCCGCCGCTTGCCATAACGACACAAACAGCAGCCTTATCATGCCATTCAATACTGTCCTGCTCCAATTTACCCCGCGCGCACGCCTGCAGAACCGGAACAATATCCGACCTCATCCGCATCAGCAGCGGCTGGGCCTCAGGATCACCGAAACGGGCGTTATACTCGACCACCCGAGGCTGTCCATCTTTGATCATCAGCCCGACATAGAGGATACCACTGTATGGGCAGCCGTCTTTCGCCATGCCATCAACGGTCGGTTTGACAATCGTATCGACAATCACCTGATGCAGTTCGTCAGTCACCACCGGTGCCGGGGAATAAGCCCCCATTCCACCGGTGTTGGGACCTTCATCGTTGTCGTTGACCCGCTTATGATCCTGCGACGATGCCAGCGGCAGAATATTTTTCCCATCAGTAAACGCAAAGAAAGAGGCTTCTTCACCGTCCATAAATTCTTCGATCACTACGCTGGCTCCGGCGTCACCAAAAACCTGATCGAGCATAATATCATCAACCGCTGCAATCGCCTGCTCTTCGGTCATCGCAACAATGACCCCTTTGCCCGCAGCCAATCCATCGGCTTTGACAACAATCGGTGCCCCCTGTTTGCGGATATAAGCGACTGCCTGAGCATGGTCGGTAAAGCTTTGGTACGCTGCAGTCGGGATATTGTAGCGAGCCATCAGATCCTTGGAGAATCCTTTGCTTCCTTCAATCTGTGCCGCAGCCTTATCGGGGCCAAAAATCTCCAGCCCGGCAGCCTGAAACGTATCAACAATCCCCATCGTCAGCGGAACTTCAGGGCCAACGACCGTCAGATCGATCTCTTCAGCCTGAGCAAACTCACGCAGAGCGGTAATTTCATCGGCACCGATATGGACACACTCGGCCAGCTCGGCAATTCCGGGATTCCCCGGCGCACAATAAATTTTATCGACCAGAGGTGATTGAGAAATCTTCCACACCAGCGTGTGCTCACGCCCGCCACCACCGACAACCAGAATTTTCATATATCTATCTCCTTTTTACCACTGAGACGCAGAGGCACTGAGAAAACCTCAATCTGTAAATCCATATTCGCAGACAACCCAAATAAGCGAGCAATTTTGTGCAAAATCAAGGCAGCCAAGGAAGTGCGCGGAGACGTACCGCAAGGTACGTCGCACAAGTGCTTCCGATGGACAACGCCGAGTTTGCGCAAAAGGACCGCTTAATGTCTGAAATGGCGCATTCCGGTAAAGACCATCGCGATCCCCGCCTCATCGGCAGCGGCAATAACCTCTTCGTCACGGATCGAACCACCCGGCTGGATAACTGCGGTAATCCCGACCG
>JAMOPE010000262.1 GCA_027064785.1 Geobacteraceae bacterium | reverse complement strand
CTTCCAGTCGGGCGAGCAGGATGTCAAACTTGTTCCCGAAGGGATTGAAGGACGGGTTCCTTACCGCGGGCCACTTTCCGATAATATCCACCAATTGATCGGTGGTTTACGTTCTGGGATGGGATATACCGGGTGTCGTACAATTAAGGAACTGCAGCAAAAAGGCGAGTTTGTCCGGATCACCAATGCCGGACTGCGTGAGTCACACGTTCACGACGTCATCATTACTCAGGAAGCGCCCAATTACCGGATTGAACGGAGCGGTTAGGAGGTTCAAGGTTTCAGGAGCAAGGAGCAAGGAGCAAGGAGCAAGGAGCAAGGATAATTCTGCTGGAGGGGGAAATGAAGTTTGAGGAGTTGGATGTTTGGAAACGCTCTGCCCGTTTGAGTGCTGAAATTTATAAAAAGTTATGTTCTTTGAAAGATTATGGTTTCAAAGATCAAATGACCCGGTCAGGGCTGTCGGTACCAAGTAATATTGCCGAAGGCTTTGAGCGACAATCTCTAAAAGAAGGTTTACAATTTTTCTCCTATGCAAAAGGATCCTGTGGTGAGTTGAGAACCCAGATATATATCGGTGTGGATATCGGTTATATTGAGAAGGAGACTGGATCTTTGTGGATAGCTGAAACAAAAGAAATATCATCAATGATAGCTGGCTTGATGCAAACCAGAAGATCTTTTACTCAATAACAATCAGTGAGAGATTCTACCTCGAACCTAAAACCTCGAACCTAAAACCTAAAACCCAGGTGGTAAAATAATGTCAGACATCCATAGCGAAAAAATTCTGATCCTCGATTTCGGTTCTCAATACACCCAGTTGATCGCTCGTCGGGTTCGTGAGTGTCATGTTTATTCCGAACTTCACCCATTTGATATGGGTTTGGACGAAATAAAAGCATTCAAACCGCAAGGAATTATTCTGTCGGGCGGGCCGAAATCGGTTTATGAAGAGGGTGCCCCGGAGATTGCGGAAGAACTGTTTGAACTGGGGATTCCGGTGCTGGGGATCTGCTATGGCATGCAATTGATGAGCTGTCACTTCGGCGGGCGTGTTGTTGCTTCGGGAAAGCGTGAGTACGGCCATGCTGAACTTCTCGCTCAAGGTCAGCCCGGTCCTTTGTTTGACGGCTTCTTCACAGATGGAAAAACATCGGTATGGATGAGTCACGGTGATCATGTTGAAACGTTGCCGCAGGGGTTTGATGTTGTTGCAGCAACGGCTAATGCACCGGTATGCGCGATCCAGAACGTTGAGCGTAAGTTGTACGGCGTGCAGTTCCACCCGGAAGTCAACCATACTCAAAATGGTGAAAAACTGCTTGATACTTTTGTCCATGAAATTTGCGGCTGTCAGGGACACTGGACACCGGAGCAGATTGTTGCTGACGCTGTCGAACGGATCAAGCAGCAGGTTGGCACCGATCAGGTGATTCTCGGATTGTCGGGGGGAGTTGATTCCTCTGTTGCGGCAGCCTTGATCCACCGGGCGATTGGCGATCAGCTTCACTGTGTGTTTGTTGATAACGGGTTGCTTCGCCTGAATGAAGGCGATCAGGTGATGGCAACCTTTGCTGAGAACATGGGGGTCAAAGTCCTTCGGGTGGATGCTCAGCAGCGTTTTTATACGGCACTGGCAGGGGAGACCGACCCGGAGAAGAAGCGTAAAATAATCGGTAATCTGTTTGTTGATATTTTCGAAGAAGAATCAAAAAAGATTACTGATGCAAAATGGCTGGCTCAGGGAACGATCTATCCCGATGTGATTGAATCGGCGGGGGCAAAGACCGGCAAAGCCCACAATATCAAAAGCCACCACAATGTCGGTGGCCTGCCCGATTATATGACCCTGAAGCTTCTTGAACCGCTGCGGGAGTTGTTTAAAGATGAGGTCCGGGTAATCGGTGAAGAACTGGGGCTTCCCCATGCTATGGTTTGGCGCCATCCGTTTCCCGGCCCGGGATTGGGAGTCCGGATTCTCGGTGAAGTCAAAGAGGAGTATTGCGAAATTTTACGTCGGGCCGATGCGATTTATATCGAAGAACTCTACAAGAGTGGTCACTACCACAAAATCAGTCAGGCTTTCGCTGTTTTCCTGCCGGTTAAATCGGTTGGGGTGATGGGTGACGGGCGGACATACGAGTATGTTGTTGCCCTCCGGGCTGTTGAAACCAAAGACTTTATGACCGCCGGTTGGTATCCAATGCCCTACGAAGATCTTGCCCGGATCAGTAACCGAATTATCAATGAGGTGAAGGGGATTAACCGGGTGACCTACGATATTTCCAGTAAACCACCGGCGACGATTGAGTGGGAGTAGGAATCCGAAGCTAACTTATTGAAAAACAAAGATAATGAAGTTACACAAAACTGACACACGGACAGCAAAGTTATTGATTTTGCTGTCCGTTGTCGTTTATAGATACACAAAGAGTTACACGAAATTGTAACTACTAAAAATCATAGTTACTCTAAGCGTAAGGTCGGCTATGAAGAAGAAAGAATTTTAAAGACTGCCTAGAGGAATCGCTACATTCAGGACATTTGGATATGATTGAACCTTTGAAATTTCCTTGACTCGAAACCCACCAAACAACCAGTGGTGATCTTTCCACCATTCATCAAGCAGAACATTTCGGACATCACCCCAAGGTCGATAATACTCTTCTGACTTTTTCAATTGTCAGTTGGGGGGACAACTATGTAACGTGCTTTGAAAATTTCTTTAGATGGTAGCGAATTCTGGAGTTTTAAAAGATGATGGTGGCGCAAAAAAGTCCGTCTTACTGCGTTGCATGCGCCTTGTGGTGCCGAAATTTTTGCTTAGCCATCGAATCAGTTTTTGCGAGACCATCAAAGATGATTACGCAACCAATCCTTGTCGTTTGCTACGGGGGTTGGTTGCGCTGAATTAATCATATCATTTATAGGAATAGATGAAGCGATGCCGGTTGTTGACTCCGATTGAGTTGCTGATGGCTGGCTGTCTCCCCCCCGCCATTTTTTGTCACGAACATTAATATTGTGCAATTATTTTTCGTTTAATGCAGCAATTCCCAAACGAACCGCCAAAGTCAGATTTATTTGTTGCTTTAATGTGAATCTATTAAGATAATTGTCAATATTTACCGGATTGCCATCTTTTTCAGCTTTTTTTGATGTAAATTGATGTAAAATTCTTGTATCTGTTCAGTAAGCCGCTTCCCGCAGCTGAGCTTGAAGTCTGGTTTGCTGAACACCGTTGAAATAGAGTAGCTGCCTTTTTTGCTTTTGGCTTGCCAACAAGGTATGGAATGAGTGATTTTGATAAACCGACATCACCCCGCTCTGAGGCAGAAGATAACCCAACGTTTGTTGAAGAGAACGACTCTTTTCGTTTGTTATTGACTCTCCAGAACAACAAGATAGAGTGCCTGGCTGAAATAAAACTTTTCCCGCCTGAAAAACCTGCCGAAGAATTACCCTATAAAGCCACCTATAAAGATAATGTCGTTGATGAACCGCTGCAGTCGGCAGTTGTTTTAGCTCCTCCTGACCTTCTGTGGTTGTTACAAAAACATGGCATTACCAAAACAATTGATTATTCGGCTGTTTATGAGTTTTGTGCCGCTCTTGATTTGGGAATGACTCCGGAACCGAAAATTTTGGCTCGGGGGGTGGACCCCGTCTCCGGACGTGACGGCTGGTTTGAGTTGTTGGTGAAAACCAGTGGTGACGATGCCTGTTTTGAGGAAGACGAGCAGGGGAATGTCGATCTGCGTAATCGCCATGCTTACAGTGAGATTGAACCGGGGCAAAAGCTGGGGCTGGTTCATCCACCCCAAGAAGGCATTGCCGGGATTGATGTCCTCGGTTTGTCGGTTCCTGCTTTGCCTGGGACTCCTTTTGTTCTTACCATTGGTGAAGGTATACGTCTCAAATTTGATGATCGGGTTGCTTTTGCGACAAAATCAGGACGAGCGTTGTTTGAAAAGGGAAAGCTCTCGGTTGTCGATTTGCTGGTCATCCCAGGGAATGTTGATCTGGATATCGGTGATATTGATTTTTACGGTTTCGTCGATATAAAAGGTGACGTCCCTGACGATTTTGATATCAAAGCAACCAAAGGGATTAAGATTTCCGGCTGCGTAGGGGCGTGCCGAATCGAATCGGGGGGCACAATAGAGATCACCAGCATGGCAGGGAAGAGGAACGGTCAAATTATTTGCCACGGTGATCTCCATGCCGGTTATCTCAACCAGGTCGAGGTCAACTGTTTCGGAGATGTTTCAGTTCTCAATGAAATCCGTAATTCTGTGGTGAAAGCAACGGGACAGATTATGGTTGAGCGCGGGGCCATCATTGGTGGTCGTTGCATTGCCATGGATGGGATTGAATCAAAGGATCTCGGGACTCGCTCGGGATTAAAAACTCATGTTGTTGCCGGGGTCTATTTCCCCGATAGTGATCGTTTTGACTATTTGCGCGACCAGTTGAAGAATCTTCATCAACAGATAGAATCGATCAATCTGGCGCTCGGGCCGTTGCGGGCTCATTTAAAGCGGGGAAACGATAACGCTGCGGCGGCGGAAACCCGGCTAGCGATCCTCAACGAGCAACTCGATAAGCTCTACGCTGAGAAAAATAATTTTACGGCAGAGATGAAAGCGTCGAAACCGCAGGTGTTCAGTAGTATGAATCCAAAAATTAATGTTCGCGGCGTTCTTAAAGAAGGTGTTATTTTAACGTTGGGTCTGACGATAGAAGAGATAAAGATTGGACGCACCGGACCGATGTCGATTATCGAAAACACCCGCGATGGTGGCTTGCGCTATCTTGGGTTGACACCGATGCCGGTTAAAGCGATTGTCATCGAAGAAGAGATTATTGCAGCCGGTGAGGCAGCCTCTGATTTCGTTGAAGACAGCGACTCCGAAAAAACATCAGGATCACAGTAATCCTCCAGAGAAAAACAGCCTTGCCTAACTCAGATCCTGTTTTAACTCCACCCATTATTTTCATAAACCTCTTTTGCATAGACACGCTAAGCTGCTTGCCTTCCTACGATTCTTTTGTTAAAAAGAGCGTTCAACCTAGAACCAATTAAAACAGGAGATTGATACACATGGGATTGATGAGTGGAAAACGGGGCGTTATTTTCGGCGTTGCAAACGATAAGAGTATTGCCTGGGGCGTGGCTCAACAACTACACGAAGCTGGTGCTGAGCTGGCATTTACCTATCTAAACGATGCATTGGAACGGCGGGTGCGTCCATTGGCTGAAAGTCTCGATTCTAAAATCATCCTCCCCTGTGATGTACAGAACGAAGATGAGATGGTTGCGGTTTTCAGTGAGTTGGAAAAACAGTGGGGCAAGATTGATTTTGTTGTCCACGCGATTGCATTTGCCAACCGCGAAGACCTGAAGCGTCCTTTCAGTGAAACCAGCCGTGATGGTTTCCGTCTGGCTCTTGATGTCAGTGCCTACTCTCTGGTGTCTATGACACGTTGTGCGTTGCCTGTTCTGAAAGAAGGAGGCAGTGTTGTTACCATGACTTACCTTGGATCGGTTCGTACCGTTCCCGCTTATAATGTCATGGGTGTCGCCAAGGCAGCCCTCGAATCATCAGTCCGTTATCTTGCTGCAGAACTGGGTGAAAAAGGGATTCGTGTTAATGCCCTTTCCGCCGGTCCGATCAAGACTCTGGCTGCTGCAGGGATCGCTGATTTCAAAAAGAAGCTGAGTGTTGCCGAAGAACGTGCTCCGCTCAAACGTCTGGTCAATCAGGAAGATGTCGGCAAGGCTGCACTTTATCTGCTGTCGGACCTCTCTTCCGGTGTGACCGGTGAAGTTCATTATGTCGATGGCGGGTTTAATATCGCTGCCGGTTAATAATACTTATTTAAAATATTGATTGAAAGGGGACCGGTAGTGATTACATGTCCCCTTTTTTAGTTCCGATTGCGGAAAGTGATCTGAATGATTGTTGGCAAGACAAGTGGACTGAAAGCGAGTCAAATAAAAGCACTGGAGCGGATATACCGGCGTAAGGTTCCCGCTGGCGAGTTAATAACGACCGAACTGGCCCGCTATCTGACTGAGCTGTCACGCGAATTAAAACGCCAACTGGGATTGATCATTGATCGTTCGGGGGCCATCGAAACGGTCATTGTTGGTGATGATCATGAAATTGTTATCCCTGACCTGTCCCGTTACAGCCTCGGCCGAAGCGGGTTGCGCGGGCTGCGTTGTATCCATACCCATTTAAAGCCGGAACTTCTCAGCCGTGATGACCTGACGGATCTTGAGTTACTCCGGCTTGATCTGATGGCGGTCCTTTCTGTCACAGAGGATGGTCTGCCGGGGGCTTTTGAGTACGCCCACCTTTTGCCGACGAAAGATACTGCCCAGATTGAACGGGTGGTCCTGAAAGAGTTCCATCAGCTTGATCTCGATTTCGGTGCCTTTGTTCATGCTCTCGATCAGGAGATGGAGCGGGTTGCGACGGAAACAGTTGATCTCGCTGATGGTCGCGAGCGGGCACTGTTAATCTCGGTTGCACAGGGGAGCCGTCAGCGGGTTGAAGCGTCACTTGCTGAACTCGATGAGCTGGCACGCACCGCGAACTTAGCAGTTGTCGATAAAGTTCTGCAGCGTCCGCGAAAATTAAATCCGCGCTTTCTTGTTGGTGAAGGGAAATTGCGCGAAATTATTATCCGCGCTCTGCAGCAGCGGGTGACTCTGCTGGTCTTCGATCAGGATCTGACCCCGAATCAGGTTCGCTCGATTACCGAGATGACCGAAATGAAGGTTATCGATCGCAGCCAGTTGATCCTCGATATCTTTGCCCGTCGGGCACAATCGCGTGACGGGAAGGTCCAGGTTGAGCTGGCACAATTGAAATATATCCTGCCGCGGTTATCTGGAAAAGGGACGGCGATGTCGCGCTTGATGGGGGGGATCGGCGGTCGTGGCCCGGGTGAAACAAAACTGGAAATTGATCGGCGCCGGATTCGTGATAAAATCCGCCGGCTGGAAAAACAGCTCGATTCTCTAGGTCGGGGCCGGGTTCAGCGGCGGCAGAAAAGAATCAGGGCCGGATTGCCGATTGTTTCGATTGTCGGTTACACCAATGCCGGTAAATCGACTCTGTTGAATGCACTAACCCAAAGTGATGTGCTCACCGAAGATCTTCTTTTTGCCACCCTTGATACTGCGACCCGGCGGCTTCGTTTTCCCCTCGACCGTGAAATTATTATCACTGACACTGTTGGATTTATTCGTGATCTGCCAAAAAGCCTGATCGGGGCATTTAAGGCGACTTTGGAAGAATTGGAGGATGCCGACCTGCTCCTCCATCTGGTTGATTTGTCGAATCCGCGATTTGATGAGCAGATCCAATCAGTCGATAAAATTCTTGATGATCTGGGGATGGGAGCACAGCAGAGGCTGCTGGTTTTTAATAAGGTTGATCAGGTTTCAGCGGAGGATTTACCCCATATCTGTCGCCGTTATGCCGCAGTTCCTGTTTCAGCTTTGTCGCGTAAGAGCTTTTCGCCGTTGTTGGATGAAATGCAGCGGCGCTTCTGGCCTGAAGAGGGACTTTCTGCTGAAAATAACCCTGAAACGTCTGTTTTTGTTGACTTGTGATTGGTGGGTGTTAATATTGCAGGTTGGAACGGTGAGCTCCGGATGGAACGCCAGACGATTAAGTTTACAGTGGGATTGAGATGCTAACGTTTAAAAAGTTACTGGCCAGCACAACAAAAACCTTATTGCTGATAGCTGTCTCAGCTCTGTTCGGCTGCCAAACGATAGGAAATATGGCAGGTCACTCCTCTGTTGACCAGAATAAAGACACCGCACAGATTGAGACCGCTAAGGAAAATACATCATCCGATCTCCAGCTTGCCTCTAATCGTGGCAAGCTTGATTCCTTCCAGCTTGAAATAACCCGTCAACTTCCACAGCCGATTCACGATTATCTTCACGCAACATCGCCGCTGCCCTATTATGGGGATTTCCCGCTCAGTGAACACCCACGGGTGACTCGAACGATCAGACAATACAGTGTGAACAGCAAGAAAATGTTCGGCAAATGGCTGGAACGTGCGGGACGTTATATCCCAAAGATTCAGATGGTGTTTGCTGATGAAGGTGTCCCTCTGGATCTTGCATATCTGGCAATGATTGAGTCGGGTTTCAATGTCCGGGCTTATAGTTGGGCTCATGCGGCCGGTCCATGGCAGTTTATTGAGGGGACGGGCAAACTGTATGGTTTAAAAAATGACTGGTGGCAGGATGGTCGTCTTGATATTGAAAGCTCAACACGGGCGGCAGCAAAACACCTGAAATATCTTCATAAACGTTTTGACGGTGATTGGTATCTAGCTGTTGCGGCATACAACGCTGGTGGTGGTAAAGTTCGTAAAGCCGTGAGAAAAAGTGGCAGCCGTGACTTCTGGGCTTTAACCGATGGTCGGGTATTGCGTGAAGAGACCAAGAATTACCTGCCGAAATTGCTGGCAGCACTGAATATTGTGAAAAACCTTGATGCCTACGGATTTGCCGATCTCGATTTTTACAAGCCGCTTGAATACGAAACAGTGACGGTAGATACCAGTACAGACCTCGAAATTATCGCCCGTTTTTGCGGGGTCAGTTATCGCGATCTGAAGGAGTTGAATCCTGCACTTAAACGCTGGTGCACTCCTCCGGGAGTCCGGAATTATCCGGTTCATGTTCCTTTTGGGGCTGCGACCAAAGTTCGATCTCTTTATGCTCAACTGCCAAAGGATCAACGAGCCCATTATCATCGCCATCAGATTAAATCGGGTGATACTCTGCAGGTTCTGGCTCGTAAATACCGGATTCGGGTCGATGACATCGTTACTCTGAATCACATCAAAAATCCGCGGGCTTTACAGATCGGTCAGAATCTTATTTTGCCACTGAAAGCCGGATATACCCGCCTGCCGGTCAACTCTCTTGCAGATAGTTATGTCCGGAGTCGGCGTAGAACTTACCGGGTTCGCAGTGGTGACAGCCTCTGGTCTATTTCGCGCAAATTCAGCGTCACGCAGAAACAGTTACGTGTCTGGAA